>NZ_JALGQY010000006.1:0-147787 GCF_022809915.1 Acinetobacter lwoffii
ATCATCACAATCTGTTGCTTATCCCACTTGTAAGGATAAACGACTGTTTGGGGTTGTATAGTCAAGTAATTAAGTGCATGTGGTGGATGCCTTGGCAGTCAGAGGCGATGAAAGACGTGATAGCCTGCGAAAAGCTCCGGGGAGGCGGCAAATATCCTGTGATCCGGAGATGTCTGAATGGGGAAACCCACTTACCATAAGGTAGGTATTGCAACATGAATACATAGTGTTGCAAGGCGAACGAGGGGAAGTGAAACATCTCAGTACCCTTAGGAAAAGAAATCAATTGAGATTCCCTCAGTAGCGGCGAGCGAAAGGGGAAGAGCCCATTAAGTCATATAAGTTCTAGTGGAACGCTCTGGGAAGTGCGACCGTAGACGGTGATAGTCCTGTACACGAAAGGGCTTATATGATGATGTCGAGTAGGGCGAGGCACGTGAAACCTTGTCTGAATATGGGGGGACCATCCTCCAAGGCTAAATACTCCTGACTGACCGATAGTGAACCAGTACCGTGAGGGAAAGGCGAAAAGAACCCCTGTGAGGGGAGTGAAATAGATCCTGAAACCGCATGCATACAAGCAGTGGGAGCCGACTTGTTCGGTGACTGCGTACCTTTTGTATAATGGGTCAGCGACTTATATTCAGTAGCAAGGTTAACCGCATAGGGGAGCCGTAGGGAAACCGAGTCTTAATAGGGCGCATTAGTTGCTGGGTATAGACCCGAAACCAGGTGATCTATCCATGAGCAGGTTGAAGGTTGGGTAACACTAACTGGAGGACCGAACCCACTGTCGTTGAAAAGCCAGGGGATGACTTGTGGATAGGGGTGAAAGGCTAATCAAACTTGGTGATAGCTGGTTCTCCCCGAAAGCTATTTAGGTAGCGCCTCGGACGAATACCATTGGGGGTAGAGCACTGTTTCGGCTAGGGGGTCATCCCGACTTACCAAACCGATGCAAACTCCGAATACCAATGAGTACTATCCGGGAGACAGACTGCGGGTGCTAACGTCCGTAGTCAAGAGGAAAACAATCCAGACCGCCAGCTAAGGCCCCAAAATTATAGTTAAGTGGGAAACGATGTGGGAAGGCATAGACAGCTAGGAGGTTGGCTTAGAAGCAGCCACCCTTTAAAGAAAGCGTAATAGCTCACTAGTCGAGTCGGCCTGCGCGGAAGATGTAACGGGGCTAAAACTATATGCCGAAGCTGCGGATGCATAATTTATTATGCGTGGTAGGGGAGCGTTCTGTAAGCCGATGAAGGTGGATTGAGAAGTCTGCTGGAGGTATCAGAAGTGCGAATGCTGACGTGAGTAACGACAATGCGAGTGAAAAACTCGCACGCTGAAAGACCAAGGGTTCCAGTCCAACGTTAATCGGGGCTGGGTGAGTCGACCCCTAAGGCGAGGCCGAGAGGCGTAGTCGATGGGAAATTGGTTAATATTCCAATACTTCTGTGTAATGCGATGAGAGGACGGAGAAGGTTAAGTCAGCCTGGCGTTGGTTGTCCAGGTGGAAGGTTGTAGGCATGTATCTTAGGCAAATCCGGGGTACTCTATGCTGAGAACTGATAGCAAGCTGTACTTGTACAGTGAAGTGGCTGATACCATGCTTCCAGGAAAAGTCTCTAAGCTTCAGTTACACAGGAATCGTACCCGAAACCGACACAGGTGGTCAGGTCGAGTAGACCAAAGCGCTTGAGAGAACTCTGCTGAAGGAACTAGGCAAAATGGTACCGTAACTTCGGGAGAAGGTACGCTGCTTTTGGTGATGGAACTTGCTTCCTGAGCTGAGAGCAGCCACAGAAACCAGGCCCCTGCAACTGTTTATTAAAAACATAGCACTCTGCAAACACGAAAGTGGACGTATAGGGTGTGATGCCTGCCCGGTGCTGGAAGGTTAATTGATGGGGTTAGCGTAAGCGAAGCTCTTGATCGAAGCCCCAGTAAACGGCGGCCGTAACTATAACGGTCCTAAGGTAGCGAAATTCCTTGTCGGGTAAGTTCCGACCTGCACGAATGGCATAATGATGGGGGCGCTGTCTCCAGCAGAGACTCAGTGAAATCGAATTCGCCGTGAAGATGCGGTGTACCCGCGGCTAGACGGAAAGACCCCGTGAACCTTTACTGCAGCTTGACATTGAACTTTGATCTTACTTGTGTAGGATAGGTGGGAGGCTTTGAAGTCGCGACGCTAGTTGCGATGGAGCCGTCCTTGAAATACCACCCTGGTAATATTGAGGTTCTAACTCTGTCCCGTTATCCGGGACGAGGACCATGTCTGGTGGGTAGTTTGACTGGGGCGGTCTCCTCCTAAAGAGTAACGGAGGAGTACGAAGGTGCGCTCAGCGTGGTCGGAAATCACGCGTAGAGTATAAAGGCAAAAGCGCGCTTAACTGCGAGACCCACAAGTCGAGCAGGTACGAAAGTAGGTCTTAGTGATCCGGTGGTTCTGTATGGAAGGGCCATCGCTCAACGGATAAAAGGTACTCTGGGGATAACAGGCTGATACCGCCCAAGAGTTCATATCGACGGCGGTGTTTGGCACCTCGATGTCGGCTCATCTCATCCTGGGGCTGAAGCAGGTCCCAAGGGTATGGCTGTTCGCCATTTAAAGAGGTACGCGAGCTGGGTTTAGAACGTCGTGAGACAGTTCGGTCCCTATCTACCGTGGGCGTTGGAAATTTGAGAGGATCTGCTCCTAGTACGAGAGGACCAGAGTGGACGAACCTCTGGTGTACCGGTTGTCACGCCAGTGGCATCGCCGGGTAGCTATGTTCGGAAGGGATAACCGCTGAAAGCATCTAAGCGGGAAGCCTACCTCAAGATAAGATTTCCCCGAGACTTTATGTCTCCTAAAGAGCCGTTGAAGACTACGACGTTGATAGGTTGGATGTGGAAGCATAGTGATATGTGAAGCTGACCAATACTAATTGCTCGTGAGGCTTGACTATACAACACCCAAACAGTTGTTGTACGAACTTCGAAAGAAGTGAGGATCAATTGATTCGATATTAAGCAAAACAGCTTGATTTAGTGAACGCTAAAGAACAAAATACCCAACTCAGATATACCTGTTAATGAATTCTATTTGGTAGAAAGCAAGGCAAAACGTAAGACCTAGCAAGTATCCATAAACAGTTGTGCTGGCGACCATAGCAAGAGTGAACCACCTGATCCCTTCCCGAACTCAGAAGTGAAACCTCTTAGCGCTGATGGTAGTGTGGGGTTACCCATGTGAGAGTAAGTCATCGCCAGCTCATTATTCGAAACACCCCCAACTAAGGTTGGGGGTGTTTTTTTATGTGCAAAAATTATAAATAAAACTTCAAAATTAACTCGTTTTATAGTTTTTAAAATGTATCTATTTACCTTTCTCTGCTGAATTTACATTATAAATTCTGTATCTTGATATTAATTTGAACAATAAATCAGTATGGAGAAGATAATGTTGTCGCAATTTAAAATAAAAATTCTACTCAGTTGTTGTGCTTTAGCATTTACTGCCTGTCATGCAGAGAATTCATCTTCTAGAAGTAGTCAAGAGGTATCTACATCAGCTGCCAAATCGGATGCAGTCTCTTCTAACTTGCAAAAATATAAGGTTGAACAGGTTGCTCAATTTAATGAGCCGTGGGCGATTACTACTTTAAAGGATGGCCGACTATTAATTACTGAGCGCAAAGGAAAATTGCAGCTCTTTGATCCAAAAACCAAGAAAAAAATTGAAGTTAAAGGCATACCTCAAGTCGCATATGGAGGCCAGGGTGGCTTAGGCGAAGTTGCTTTACATCCTGATTTTGCAAAGAATCGGTGGGTATATCTGAGCTATGCTGAACAAGGCCAAGGCGGATATGGTGCAGTGGTGATCCGGGGTAAATTAAACTTAAATCAAGCCACTCCTCAACTCACACAAATTGAACGGATCTGGACGCAAGTGCCGAAATTTTCAGGCCAGGGACATTATGCCCATCGGATTGTATTCGGGTCGGATGGTAAGTTATGGATCAGTTCAGGAGAACGTCAGCAATTCAACCCTGCACAGGATGTGCAATCCAATGCCGGTAAAATTATTCGCCTGAATGATGATGGCTCAATCCCTGCCGATAATCCGTTTATGACTCAGGGTAAAATTGCCCGGCAGGTCTGGAGTCTTGGACATCGTAATCCTCTAGGCATGGCTTTTGATCCGAAAGGGCAGATTTGGGTGATCGAAATGGGACCGAAAGGCGGCGATGAACTGAACAAGATTGTCAAAGCTAAAAATTATGGTTATCCACTGGTATCCAATGGCGATCATTATGACGGTAAGCCGATTCCTGACCACAGTACCCGACCTGAATTTGAAGCTCCGGCACTGGATTGGACTCCGGTAATTTCTCCTTCAGATTTAATTTTTTATACTGCTAATATCTTCCCGAAATGGAAAAATAAAGCGATTGCTACCGGTCTGTCTTCCAAGGCGATTGTGATTGTGGATACGATCCAGACCCCAGTGAAAGAAGTTCAGCGTCTGGATATGAAAGAGCGGATTCGTGGAGTTGCTCAGGCACAGGATGGTTCACTGTGGGTGATTCAAGATGGTCCGCAAGCAGCTCTGTTAAAAATGACAGCACCTTAATCCTCTGCTTTTAGGATGCTTATCTAAATATGAAATATTGAATAAGCTGACCATCTGGATAAAAATCTTTTTAAGCTGATGCTGGCATGAAAAGAAAAAGGCCTCTACATCCTGTGAAGGCCTTTTCATATTCTGTTAAAGGTATAATGTCTGTTATACCAATCAGCATCCTGCTACGTGAATTTTTTAATTTTTCTTACAAGACTTCCTGTCTTGGTATGATCTGAATATAGTCTGAAGCGATACAGCGCAATAGGGCAATTTGACTGCATGGATTGTAGGTCAAAGTCGACAGTCGAATTTTAAAAATACTGTTTCAAAATGATCATCTGACCAAATCATAAACTGCGGTGATGATTTTGCTGTATGTTAGCGAGAGAATACTCGTTTGATATGCATCAACTGATATAAATAAAAACGTCCATAAAATAATAAAAAGGAAACTCTTATGCCTACGATTCAAATTGAAGTTCGGCAACAATATCCTCAAGCAGTTGAGGAACAATTGCTCAACAGTGTATTTCATTGTGTAAAAACTGCCTTTCAGCTGCCTGAATATGATCGTAATATTCGTCTGGTCGTGCATGAAGCGCATCGTTTTCAGTATATGAGTCATTTAGCTCAGCCTGAATATTTTACCTTGATCAGTATTGACTGTTTTGCTGGCCGCAGTCTGGAGACCAAGCGCAATTTGTATCAGCAGATGGTCAAAAGTCTCGGAGAAATCGGCATTCCTGCAGATCATATTCTGATTCATCTGAGAGAAAGTGCACTAGAAAATTGGGAGATCCGGGGAGGGCAGGCCGCCTGTGATGTTGATCTCGGCTTTAAGGTTGATGTTTGATGCATTCCGATCACTACTCTAGTTAAACCTAAAGTTTAAACAGAAAAGCCTCAACATCCTGTCGAGGCTTTTCTGGATTTGCTTCTCAGATCTGACTCCTGTCTAATCTGTCAACGTCCTGTTGATTGGCGCTTTTTATTGTTGTCGTATCGCTTTGCAGACTTCCTGTCTGTCTATGTACTCACTATAGCCTCGCATAAAATGACTGCATAGCGGCTAAACTCTGCGCTGCATGTAGGCTAAAACGTACAGGGCTGTCGTCCAGTCATTAAGCACTGACATATTGAATCAGTCTATCCACTACAGCTTTTAAGTTTTTATTATCAAATTCATTGCCTTGGAAGGAATAATCTTTGTTGCGTGCAAAGATGTCACGGATTTCGATCACGGCATTGGTATCTACCAGTCCAAGTTGAGTGCCGACTTGACGAATCTGGTCAATCGAACGTGATCCGTTGGTCGCACCATAACCAATATAAGCTGCCGGTTTGCCTTGCCATTCCTTGCCGAGATAATCCAGGGCATTTTTCAGGGCAGGGCTATAGCCATGATTGTATTCAGGCGTGACAAAAATAAAGGCATCGCCAAGCGCAATTTTATCTGCCCACTCTTGCTGTTTGGGCTGATCATAAATCCCGGTCAATGGGGGATGAGCGCCAGAAAATAGCGGAAGATCCCATTCTTTTAGATCGACAATTTCAGTTTCTAAAGTGCTAAAGGCATAACTTTTAATTTCCTGCAGGACCCAGTGCGCCACTTTAATCGCAGTACGTCCCTCACGCACACTCCCAACCACAATATAAATTTTCATGTTTCATCCTTTCTTCGGGTCTGGTCATCAAATTAAATTAATCAGATTTCAGGAAGGTGACTAGAGATGATTTGTATCCGGAATATAAAAAAGCTCCCGAAGGAGCTTTTTTAAAATCAGTTAATTAGCTGATGTCTTACATCAGTTTAATGCCTTGCTGACCCGCAGGTGTCACTTTAAAGATTTCCACTTCAAAAGTGATGTTTTTGCCTGCCAATGGATGGTTAAAGTCTACTTCAGTGATGTCATCATTCACCGATCTCACCACACCATACAAGGTGGCTTTGGCTTTATCTTCAAACTCGATCATGTGACCTTCGATCGGACGTTCTCCGAACTTCACCGTATCAAATTTCTGGATGTTTTCTGGATTCCATGGACCAAAAGCATCTTCTGGCGGCAGGCTCACCGTACGACGGTCACCGGCACGTAAACCAAACAATGCTTTTTCAAAACCAGGCAGTAAATTGCCATCACCAATCACCAGGCTGACCGGTTCTTCACGGCTACGGGTATTGTCAATTTCCACGCCATTTTCGATTGCGACAGAAAAGTGCAGCTCGACTTTAGAACCGTCTGCAACCCGGGTTTCTTCGTTAGGATGAATAAAATCAGTCATGTTGTGCTTGCGCCCGTTGAATTCGATGTTTTTCTAAGAAAAAGGTATCAATCAGCATCAGAATAGTGCCTACAGTAATAGCACTATCTGCGATATTGAACGCAGGGAAGTGGCTGTTCTGGTAATACACATGAATAAAATCGACTACATAGCCGAGGCTGACCCGGTCGATTAAATTACCGATGGCACCACCCAGAATCAGGGCAATCGCCAATGGTAAAATTTTCATGTCTTTTGGCATGCGCATCAGCCAAAACACAAAGATTACAGACACTAAACCTGCCAGTGAAGTAAAGAAATAGCGTTGCCAACCACCGGCATCGGACAGGAAACTAAAGGCAGCGCCATAGTTATGTAGCAGTGTCCAATTTAAAAAGGGCAGCACAGGAACAGGATCTGCATAGTTCAGATTTGTCACTGCAATCCATTTGGTCCATTGATCCAGAATGATCGCCAGAATGGCCAGTCCAACCCACCATAAATTATGTGGATAGAACTGGAATAAGCCCTTTTTGGTGTGGGTATTAGGCATATTTTCTCTCTTCGCCTTGGCCTGTAGGAAGGTTGATGATACAACGACCGCATAGACCAGGATGTGCAGAATGTGTATTTACATCTGGTAATACATGCCAGCAACGTACGCATTTTTCGCCATCAGCTGCTGAAACTTTCACATTCAAGCCTTCAAGATCAGACGCTTCACCTTGTGCTGCATCAAACTCATTGACGATCACTTGTGATGTGATCAGTACGAAACGAAGCTCATCACTTAACTTATCTAGCACTGCTTTTAATTCGGCATTTGCCCAAAGTTCAACTTTGGCAGACAAGTTAGAACCGACAGTTTTCGCGGTACGTGCAGTTTCAATGAATTTGTTTACTGCAGATTTCACGGCAATGAGCGTTTGCCATTCAGCTTCAGATACTACATTTGCAGTTGAAGCCACAGGAATATCATACCATTCAGCCGTGAACACGTATTTCTCTGATTGCTCAGGAATTAACGGCCAAGCTTCTTGTGCAGTGAAGCTCAGGATTGGTGACATCCAACGCACGAATGCTTGTACCAAGTGATACAACGCAGTTTGTGCAGAATGACGTGCTTGCGAATCCGCTTTCGTGGTGTATTGACGGTCTTTGATGATGTCTAAGTAGAAACCACCCAAGTCATTGATACAGAAATTAGTCAGAGCAGTCGTTACGATATGGAAGTTCATATCTTCGTATGCTTTCTTAATGGTTTCTTGCACTTCAGATGCACGTTGCAGAATGTATTGATCCAGCGCGATCAATTGATCTACAGGAAGCGCATCTGTTGATGGTTTGAAGCCATTCAGGTTAGCAAGTAAGAAACGAAGCGTGTTACGGATACGACGATAACCGTCAGAGGCACGGCTAAAGATTTCTTTACCAGCGGTCATTTCATAACGGTAATCCGCAGAGGCGATCCAGAAACGTAAACCATCCGCACCCATATCTTTAATGATGTCTTGTGGCGTGATCACGTTACCGATCGACTTGGACATCTTGCGGCCTTTTTCATCGACCACGAAACCGTGGGTCAACAAGCCTTTATACGGTGCGCGTTCGTTAATCGCAATCGAAGTCAATAACGACGACTGGAACCAGCCACGGTGTTGGTCTGAACCTTCTAGATATAAATCGGCAGGATCAGTCAGTTCTTCACGTTCACGCAGTACGGCATAGTGCGTTGTACCTGAATCGAACCAAACGTCTAGCGTGTCGCGTACTGCATTATATTGTTCAGCGTCCGCACCGATAAACTCAGATGCATCACGGTTGTACCAACCATCAATGCCTTCCTGCTCGATTAGTTTCGCGACTTCTTCGATCAGTTCAGGCGTACGCGGGTGCAATTCATTGGTATCTTTATGCACGAAGAATGGAATTGGCACGCCCCAAGTACGTTGACGTGAGATACACCAGTCTGGACGGCCTTCAATCATCGCCTGGATACGGTTTTTACCCCAGTCCGGTACGAAGCTGATCTCGTTTTCAATCGCATTTAAGGCATTCTGACGTAGACCTTTGGCATCCATGCTGATGAACCATTGTGGTGTCGCACGGAAGATAATCGGGGTTTTATGGCGCCAGCAATGCGGGTAGCTATGCTTGATCACCACATGTGCCCAAAGCTTGGTCGCTTCAGTTAATGCTGCAATAATTTTTGGATTGGCTTTGTAGATGTGCTCGCCCGGGAAGATTGGCGAAGTCGGTAAATACACACCATTACCGCCGACTGGGTTTTCTACTTTTAAGTTGTACTGTAAACCAACTTTATAGTCGTCCACACCGTGGCCCGGTGCGGTATGTACTGCACCTGTACCGCTAGCATCGGTGACGTGTTCACCCAAGATCACTGGCACTTGGCGTTCAGCAATTAAAGGATGTTGAAGAACTAAATTCTCAAGTTTTGCACCTGTGAATTCAGCAAGCACTTCAAATGCAGTAAAGCCATAACGCTGAGTTGCAGACTCAACCAATGATTTCGCAAGGATGAAGTTTTGTGATGCTTTGTTTTCACCAGTTGCTTTCACCAGTTGGTATTCAAGTTCAGCGTGGAGTGCAACCGCTTGGTTAGCAGGCATCGTCCAAGGCGTTGTTGTCCAAATCACGATGTCCGTACGATCAGCAACTTCTACGCCTACACGTACAGATAAATCAGCTAAATCTACAACGGTGAAACCGACGTCAATTGCATCCGATTTTTTATCTTCGTATTCAACTTCAGCTTCAGCCAATGATGAACCACAGTCTAGACACCAGTTGACTGGTTTCAGACCTGGCTCGATATGACCTGCTTTCGCGATTGCACCCAATGAACGTACGATGTCAGCTTCTTGTTTGAAGTTCATCGTTAAGTAAGGATTGTCCCAATCCCCGAATACGCCCATACGTACGAAGTCTTTCTTTTGAAGCTCAACTTGGGTGTAGGCATATTCACGGCAGGCTTTACGGAAGGTAGATGCATCCACTTTTACGCCGACTTTACCGACTTTTTCTTCGACTTTGAGTTCGATTGGCAAACCGTGACAGTCCCAGCCCGGTACATACGGTGCATCAAAACCATCCATGACACGACTTTTGATAATGATGTCTTTGAGTACTTTGTTGACCGCATGACCCAAATGGATTTGACCATTGGCATAAGGAGGGCCGTCATGAAGCACGTATTTTTTCTTGCCAATACGCGATTCACGAATCTGCTGATAAATGTTGTCGGCATACCACTCTTCTAACCATTTCGCTTCACGTACTGCCAAATTTGCTTTCATTGCAAAGTCAGTACCTGGGAGGTTTAGCGTGGCTTTATAGTCCACTGCATTTTCAGGAGTTTGCTTATCGCTCATGCAAGTCGTCTTCCAATCTAATCAGTTATGTCACTGACACGTTTTACAATAAAAATATGGGATATTAAAAGGGAAATGTGGGGTGATTTCGACGAAACTCAAGCAGTTTCTCGACATCATCATCAATTCCGGCTTTTAGCGCTTCAAGCGAAGGATAGTCCTTTTCGCCATGTAAATAGTTTAAGAACGTCACCCGCATCAACAGGCCATACAGATTAGCAGAAACATCTGGAAAATGTATTTCTAATCGCCACTCTGGATGTGCTTGTTTGATGGCTGGACGTGTGCCGACATGACCTGCCCCAAACAGAGCAGTGGGGTCATAACCTGCAATGCCTGTTTGCGCTGCAGAATCGGCTTTTACCTTGTCTTTTAAGGATAGGGTTTCGCAAATGACTTCAACCCCATAAATTCCCTTGAGGCAGGGCTTATGACGGTTAAGGCGTACATTAATGGTCGGGAAATCAATAGTTCGACCAATCTGATCACCATATTGCACCCGCCCGGTAATGCTATAAGGACGACCCAGCAATTGTGCGGCCAAGGCTAAATCACCGGCTTGCAAGGTCTGGCGAATCCGGGTGGAACTGACACGCTCACCATCCAGAGCAATGGTATTTAAATTGGTCACTTCAAAGCCGTAATTGCGCAAGAATTCGCTGTTGCCTTGGCGGTTTTTACCAAAGTGAAAATCATCGCCTAAGACCAGATGTCGGGCATTGAGTTTTTCTTTTAAAATGTCGGCAAAAGCTTCTGCAGTCAGGCTGCGAAAAGTATGGTCAAATTTCGCCACTGCGATATAGTCCACACCCAGCTCAGTCAGATATTCAACTTTTTCACGCAATGATGAAATACGCGGTGGAGCATCATAACCCTGAAAGTATTCAAGTGGTTGCGGCTCGAAAATCATCACTACAGATTTTAAACCCTGTGCTTTGGCCACCTGTTGCAGCTGACGGATCATCGCCTGATGGCCTAAATGCACGCCGTCAAAATTACCGATGGTCACGGCAGTTTTGGGTAATTCAGAATGAGAGGCTAGAGCATTTAGACGGAGCAGCTGCATGGGCAAATCAAGTGATTAGAAATATCGAGAGGCTATATATTGCCATAATCTCGCGCTTTCGTCTTGTTGTTGTGTTTTTATGCAATATTTTTCTTGAAAATTCATTTTCCTGAATATCAAATCAGATTGTTTTTCGACGCTTCAAATGGATCCGATCAGCGCATTCCTGCTTTTCATTCAGCGAATTTTGCTTTCTAATGTCAGCGCTTTTCTTTGTATTTTTCTTTGTATCAGGTATTTCAAATGTCCAATCTGGCACTCATCATGGCGCTACCCAATGAATCAAAAGGCTTGTTTGAAGCTCAAGGCATAAATGTACATTACAGCGGAATTGGTAAAGTGAATGCAGCCTTTAAAGCCTTCGAGGTGATTCAAAAAACGGGCTGCACAACCTTGCTGAATTTGGGTACAGCTGGCAGCTCGCATTTTAATGCCCATGAACTGATTGAAGTCAGTCAGTTTGTACAGCGTGATATGGATGTTTCACCACTTGGTTTTGAAGTCGGTGTAACACCCATGGATCAACATTTCCCGGGTGCGATTGAGTTGGATTCTTTCTTTGACCATTTACCGAAAGGGATTTGTGGCACAGGCGACAGCTTTGAAACCGGTATTTCAAAAGTGACGTGTAATCTGGTGGATATGGAAGGCTATGCCTTGGCCAAAGTCTGTAAAAAGCTGGGCGTTCGGCTGATTTCAGTGAAATACATTAGTGATGGAGCCAATGGGACTGCGCATCTGGATTGGGAAGAAAATCTGTTGCTAGGTGCGAAAAAATTATTAGATTTATATCAAATGGTAAAATAAATAGGAAGGTTAAGTTTGCTCGGCGACCATAGTAGCTATGGTCGTGTGCCAATCAGAAGCGCTTGCTTATTTATCCGTACGTGGAATCACGCCGTATAACATCATATGTACCGTATGCTGGATAATGCGTTGCTGCATGCTGCGGTTACGCAAGGTTTTACCCGTGACCATTTCCATTTGGGTCGCAAAGTCTGCATAGTTCTGGGTAATCGCCCAAATATTCAGAATCAGTAACTCAGGATCAATATCTGCAGAAATTTTGCCTTGCTCCTGCCAGTTGGAAATCACTTTGGCTTTACGCTTGACCAGTTTTTTCAGCGGACCTTTTAAAATTTCCAGAATATGCGGTGCACCTTGAATTACCTCCAAAGCAAATAAACGGGATGCTTTAGGCTGGGTACGCGACACTTCAATTTTTTGCATCAAATAATTGGTGATCGCTTCTTCAGGTTCAAGTTCAGCTTCAAGGGTTTGTAAAGGCGCCAACCATTTTTGTAGAACGGTGGTTAACACCTCAACATACAGGGCTTCTTTATTTTCATAATAATAGAAAATATTCGACTTATGCATTTCTGCAATTTGTGCGATTTCATCCAGACTTGCCCCATTAAAACCATATAGGGAAAATACGTCTAGTGCAGCATTTAGCAGCTGATTGCGTTTTTGAGTACTCTTTTTTTGTTCCATTAGCAAATATAAAAAACAATGAAAAAGGGAATCCTCAATTGTACGGCAAATCATCAGATTTGTGCACACAGTCACAGGCTAATTTTTTGAATAATGATGATTTATTCTCTAGATCAATATTTAAAACAGGGTAAATGCATTTACACCAAGAGAAAAATTCAAGTTTCTGAAAATACTTCATTTATTCATTTTTTTTCTTCATCAATGCAAGAGAGGAATAATACTGAAATGAATCTGATAAAAATGTTCTCTTATTGAGATAAATGTATTTTTATAAGAATAAGACCCAAAACCATGCGCGATTTTGGGTTGGATTGAGTATTCAGGTCGCTAAAACTGCCTGCAAGACCTGCTGTTCTAGTTCTGCAAATGTCACACTTTTTTGCCGGGGACGTGGCAAATTGACCTTAAATTCTTTGGCAATATGGCCTTTGTCCAGCAAGATAATCCGGTCTGCCAGTTGCACGGCTTCACTGACATCATGCGTGACCAGAATGGCGGTAAAGCCTTGCTCGGTCCAGAGACGTTCAATCAGGTTCTGCATTTCCAGACGTGTCAGAGCATCCAGGGCGCCGAGCGGTTCATCCAGCAGTAGAATACGCGGCTGATGCGATAATGCCCTCGCCAAGGCGGTACGTTGCCGTTGTCCTCCAGAAAGCTGTGAAGGCCACAGTCCAGCTTTTTCTTTGAGTCCGACCTTTTCCAGCATTTGCGAAGCTTTGGCATGCTGCTCCTTCGGTAAACCGAGTTGAACATTCTGTTCGATGCTGCGCCAGGGGAGCAGGCGAGGGTCCTGAAACATCACCCGGATATCATCGGTAGTAATGCCTTCGCGAATATGCCGGGCTGACTTAAACTTGATTTCGCCGTAGCTTTGCTGTTCCAGATCGGCAATCAGGCGCAATAAGGTACTTTTACCACAACCGCTGCGACCAACAATTGCCAGAAATTCACCCGGCTGGATATGCAGGTCCAGATCTTCCAGAACCTTGACCGAACCGTAAAACTTGTGCAGCTGTTCAATGATAATTTCGGCACCGATCACTGCAGCAGGATTGATCTCTTCCGCAGGTTGGTCCAGTGGCACAATCGGGTCATTGGCATGACGCCCTAAACTGAGATCAGTCATCACATGCTCCTCATTTATTCTTTATTTTTGATAGCCGGCATGCCAGCGCAGCAGGAATCGCTCTAAGGCCACGGCCAGAACATCGGCCAGTTTGCCGAGCAGGGCATACAATAAAATACCTACCAGAACCACGTCAGTTTGCAAAAATTCACGTGCATTCATGGTCATATAACCAATACCAGACTGGGCGGAAATGGTTTCGGCCACGATTAACAATACCCAGACCAGACCTAGAGAAAAACGCAGTCCGACCAGAATTGACGGCATCGCACCCGGCAGAATAATTTCTTTATACAGTTGCCAGCGAGTTAAGCCATAGCTTTTGCCCATCTCGATCAATTGCGGATCGACGGAACGAATCCCATGATAGGTATTGATATAAATCGGGAAAAATACCCCAATCGCCACCAGAAACAATTTGGCAGATTCATCAATCCCGAACCATAAGATGACTAGGGGAATGAGTGCCAGTGCAGGAATATTGCGGATCATCTGCAAGGTGGTATCGAGCAGGGTAGAGGCAGTTCTGGATGAACCATTTAACAGACCCAGCAATAGGCCCAAACCACCACCTACCAATAATCCGCTGATGGCACGTCCTGCACTGACTTGTACATGCGTCCATAGTTCACCACTAAGCAATAAGTTCCAGAAGGCTAAAATAACAGCACTCGGTGCAGGCAGAATCCGGCTTTCCAACAGGCCTATGCCAGAGGCAATCTGCCAGATCGCAATCAAAAAAACTGGAACCAGCCAGGGCAGCAGATGCTGTCCCAGAATTGTTCCACGTGAAACCTGCTTTTGGGCCAAGGTTTCAACGGAAACGACTTTTGACATTAAGCAGACTCCTTAATTTTGTCAGCCTGCTTGTTCTCGTCCGGTGTGTAGTTGTTCGCCACGATTTCGCCAAATGGACCGGTCAAGTTTGGTTGAGTGAGTTTTTGCTGGGTTTCCAGTGGAAGTAACGGGAATACCAGTTCGGCAAAACGGATGGATTCTTCCAGATGCGGATAGCCTGAGAAAATAAAGGTGCTGATCCCAAGATCGGCATATTCCTGGATACGTGCAGCGACGGTTTCCGGATCACCGACCAGTGCCGTACCTGCACCACCACGAACCAGACCCACACCTGCCCACAGGTTCGGAGAAACTTCGAGTTTGCTGCGGTCGCCCTTATGCAGTTCTGCCATACGGCGCTGACCGACTGAGTCCATGGATTTGAATTTGGCTTGAGCTGCAGCGATAGTGGCATCATCCACATATTGAATCAGTTCTTCAGCCGCCGCCCAGGCCTGCTCATTGGTTTCGCGTACGATTACGTGTAAACGGATCCCGTAATTCAGTTCACGACCTTTAGCTGCAGCCTTGGCTTTTACCACTGCAATTTTTTCTTTGACTGCGGCCGGTGGCTCGCCCCAGGTCAGGTAGGTGTCGACCTGATCCGTAGCCAGTTCAATGGCATCATCCGATGAACCGCCAAACCATAAAGGCGGATGTGGCTGCTGGATGGGTGGATACAGCAATTTTGCATCATCGACACTTAAGCGTTCGCCATGGAAACTAAAGCTTTGCCCAGTATGCGAGCGTTTTAAAATTTCACGCCAGATGGTGGTGTATTCGGTCGCCGTTTTATAGCGGGTTGTGTGATCTTCATAGACGCCGTCACCTTTTAGTTCCTGCTCGTCACCGCCAGTCACCAGATTCAGCAGCACCCGGCCATTGGACAAACGGTCAAAGGTCGCAGCCATGCGTGCAGCCAGTGCCGGGGTGGTCACGCCCGGACGCAACGCCACCAGGAATTTTAATTTTTTAGTGGCATCAATTAGGCTGGCGGCAGTTAACCATGGATCTTCACAAGAACGGCCGGTTGGAATCAGGACCCCCTCATAACCTAAGTTATCTACCGCAACGGCAATCTGCTTCATGTAGGCATGATCTACAACACGTGCGCCCTTGCTGGTACCTAAATAACGACTGTCGCCATGAGTGGGGATAAACCAGAAAATTTTCATGTGATATTCCTTAAATTAAATCATCTTGTTTGCTAATCAATATGTGGCTGCTGGCGACCAAATCTGTTTCTGGACGCTGATGGTTTTGGGAATCAGTTGAACCTGCTGGAAGAGATCGGCAATATTCTGTTGGGCTTTGATCACTTCCGGAGTTAAGGGTTGAACCGGCGAAGGTTTAAGACGACGCTCAAAAGCAATCTTTGCCACTTCTGGTTTCAGACCGGTACTTTTCTGATAAATATCTAGAGCTACAGCCTGGTTTTTAAGAATCCACTGGTCAGAGGCATTTAAAGCCTGAATAAACTTGCCGGGAGTATCCGGATGCTTCTTAATAAATTCGGGATTGCCGATATAAAAGGAGTAGGTTTGCGGAAAGTCACTGGATTCAATCAGCACCTTAACTTGGCTGTCGAACTCGGCTGCACCCAGGAAGGGATCCCAGATTGCCCAGGCATCAATGGCTTTTTTGTCAAAAGCAGCACGTGCATCCGCAGGGGGAAGCCAAATGGCTTGAATCTCTGACCACTCCAATCCTGCTTTTTCCAGGGTTTTGGCCAGAAGTTCATGGGCACTTGAACCTTTTTGAACCGCGATCCGTTTTCCTTTCAACTGTTGAATGTTTTGAATCGCACTGTCTTTCGGCACGACCACGGCCAAAGAATTTCCCGCCACTTTTTCAAAGGCCACGTAGCTCAGGGCTTTGTCTGCCGCCTGTGCAAAAATAGGCGGAGTATTTCCCACATAGCCATAATCCACTGCACCGACCGCTAAGGCTTCCAGCATTTGTGGACCTGCCGGAAACTCTTTCCATTCAATTTTGGCATTCGGGAATTGTTGTTCTAATAGCTTTTCATCGCGTGCCACCAGCAGATTCAAGGCTGATTTCTGAAAGCCAATCGCAATGGTTTTTACCGGTTGTGTTGCTTTGGTGTCTGCAGCAGTCTTTTGCTGTGCTTCCTGTTTCTGACAGCCAGTCAGACTAAAGCTCAATAACGCTAAACTGATATAAGAAACTGTTTTTAAATGACTCATCTTTATTCTCGAATTATTCTGCTGTTATTTAATAATTGCTGCATCAATATTCAGCTTTTGTGGAATCAGCTGCTGCGCATAAAACGCATCGGCGACCTGTTGCTGTTTTTGAATCACGTCAGTCGTGAGGGATTTAACACCGAAGCCCATGCGTGAAATAGAGGTTTTTAAGACATCGACGGCTAGACCTGTCGGTTTTTGCAGGAGCTGAGCGGCAGCGTCCTGATTTTTTGCGACCCAGTCCGTGGTCAGGTTTAGTTCGTTGACCACCGCCTGTACCACCTGAGGATGGCTTTCTGCGAACTTGTGATCTGCCAGATAGAATTGGTGGTTGCTCACCACATTTTCACCGCTGGCAATGACACGCGCACCAATCTGATGTTCAGCAGCTGCAAAGAACGGATCCCAGATGACCCAGGCATCAACTGCACCACGTTCAAATGCAGCACGTGCATCGGAAGGTGGTAGATAAATCACTTCAATATCACCGAGTGTCAGCTTGTTGGCTTCCAGAACTTTTAACAGCAGGTAATGCACATTTGAACCTTTGTTCAGGGCTACCCGTTTGCCTTTCAGATCCTGAATAGACTGGATTGGTGAATCTTTCGGTACAATCAAGGCTTCGGCCTTAGGTGCTTGCGGCTGATTGGCCACATAGACCAGATTTGAGTTGGCCGCCTGGGCAAAAATTGGCGGTGCTTCACCGGCTTCACCAAAAGAGACGCTGCCAACATTCAGGCCCTCAAGCAGTTGTGGGCCGGCAGGAAATTCTACCCATTTCACATTGACCCCTTGCTGTTTTAAGCTGGTTTCCAGCGTGCCGCGTTCTTTTAAAATAGGTAATATGCCGTATTTTTGGAAACCGATATTCAGGGTAATGGTCTCTTCTTTTTTCGAGCAGCCTGAAAGCATCATGACACCCACCATCGCGGTACCGAGTACCGCAGTCTTTGTTAAAAACTGAACATGAGATTGGCGCATGAATCAAAACTCCCGAAAGTGAAAAGCTAGTGAATGAAAACTTAGACACACGCTAATCGTTTTTGTTTTTCTAAAAAAATAACTATTCAGGAATTTCTAATGAAGAAAAAAGATAAATAAAAAAGCGCAAAACTTATGCAGAAAAGTGATTTATATAAAAATGAAGATTTAATATTTAAATTAATCAAACCTATGAAATTTATAGTTATTTTTTTAAATCTAATCTATTGATATGTTTAGCTAAAAACGAGTAATAGAATTTTAAAATTTAAAGCGAGATTGCCAGATATCTTTATCTAAAATTAAGCTAAAGCACTGAAAGAAAAAGCCACTTTAAAGTGACTTTTTGCAAACAATTGAATTACGTTGATAATTGTAAAATGCCTGACGGGCATCCGGCAGGTCATCGACTGAAGCCGGTTCAAAGCCTTGTTCCAGAAACCAGTGCGCGGTGCGGGTAGTTAAAATAAACAGTTGCTGAATCTGCATGCTTTTGGCTTTTTCTTCTAGATAATGCAGGATCTGGCTACCCCGATTAGACTTGCGATAACTGGGATGTACCGCAACACAGGCAATTTCTGCAGAACGCAATTCATCCCCTGTCGTCGGAATCGGGTAGAGGGCGGCACAGGCCAGAATCATGCCGTCCCGTTCGATTACGGCAAACTGGTTGATTTCATTTTCTAGGCGTTCACGCGAACGATAGACCAGAATGCCTTCTTCTTCCAGTGGACGCAGCAAACCGATCAGGCCACCGACATCCTGAATATCGGCCATCCGCACTTCTTCATAATGCGCGTCGGTGACCAGAGTTCCGGAACCATCCCGGGTGAACAGCTCTTCCAGCAGGGCACCATCATAGGCATAAGAAATCAGATGCACCCGATGTACGCCGTTCATTGAGGCTTCCTGTGCGGCTTTCAATTGTAGTCCTCTTTCAAGCGCATCTTGTTCGACCGGAATAAAATCATCCAGTTGTTGCGGTGTCACTTCGCGTTTGAGTTGGCCGTTACTGTCCATCAGACCATGCTGCTTACCGAGAAAAATCAGTTTATCTGCCTTAAGGCGAATCGCAGTTTTGGTAGCAACTTCTTCAGCCAGCAGATTAAAAACTTCTCCGGTAGTGGAATAACCGGTCGGGCCAAGCACCACAATATTATGACTGTCCAGATGGCGCTGAATCGCATCGGTATCAACCGCGCGCACTTCACCGGTCAACTGAAAATCGATACCATCGCGGATGCCATACGGCTTGGCGGTGACAAAATTCCCTGAAACGGTATCAATCCGGGCGCCATACATCGGCGAATTGGCCAGTCCCATAGACAGCAGTGCTTCAATTTGTAGGCGGATCGAACCGACGGCATTCATCACGCAGCTTAAAGATTCACGTGTGGTGACCCGACGCTGCTGGTAAAAAGGCGTCGTAATCTGGCTTTGAGCCAGATTCTGGTTAATTTGCGGACGTGCACCATGTACCAGAATCAGCCGAATGCCCAAAGAATGTAATAAAGCAATATCGTGAATAATATGCTGAAAGTTATCATTTAAGACGGCTTCGCCATCAAACATGATTACAAAGGTTTTATTGCGGTGCGCATTGATATAAGGCGCAGAATGGCGAAACCAGTGCACATATTGCAAAGTTGTGCTTTGTGACGTTTCTGCTGAAGTCATGCTGTGCCCATTTCAATGATTGAAGATCCAGCTTTGATTCTAATGAAAAAAAATGCAAGTGGAAGTGCAGATATAAAAAAACACCTGAAGGGGACTTCAGGTGTCTGCAAGACGAGCAGTAATGGAGAAAGCTTAGTTCATGATGCGTACAATTTTGTTGGTACGCTCATTGACCAGAACGTAGTCATTGTTGACCTTGTACCATTGCTGGAAACGACCGGTATTTGGCAAACGGCGTGCTTCGCGATCACTTACTTCAAAACGGTTGTTGTCATATTGGCGAGGTAAAGTTTGTCCTACGCGCCAGTCACGGCTTGGATTGACCATACGGTTGTTATGACGGCGGTCATCATTCCAGCGACGGTCGTCATTCCATTTCTTGCTGTCTTTGGCATTCCAGTGTGGCGCCGGTTTATGCGGATTATGGTCATAACGCGAGTCATGCTGTGGTGCTGCCATTGCAGAAGTAGCTAACAAAGCACTTAGAGATAACGCGATTGTAGTTAAGACTTTTTTCATGGCTCTCACCTTAAGATGTATATCTAATTTCGATGAGACTAAATTAGCGAACAAGTACATAGAAAGCGTGAGGGCTATTTAGTTAAATTGTTAAATTCATGAAGAAATTTAGTAGATGAATCACGCAGTCTAAAAACTGGAATAGCAGCAAGATTTGCAGATAAAAATTTCAGCCAGTGAAATAAAAAAGCCCAAACATGGTTGGGCCTTAAAGAAGATTAAATGTGAATACACTTCTGAACTAGTCACCCACGATGCGGATAATGCTGTTGTTTTCAGAATCCACCAGAATGTAGTCATTATTGACTTTGTACCATTGCTGCTTGCGGTCAGGTCGAGGCAGGCGATGGTCTTTGTATTCAACTTTATAGCCATTGCCACGATAATGCTGTGGCATCACATAACCCGGCTGCCAGCGTAACTGTTGCAGGCGTTTCACCCCACGTTCTTCACGCATACGGCGGTTATCCTGTTGCTCTTCCTCTCGGAACTCACGGGCTTTCTTCTTGTCATGACCATGACGTGAATCCATACGGGATTCATCATTGAAATGAGGGGCAGCGATGACGACATTGCTCAGCATGAATGTACTGCAAGACATTGCCAATGCCGCCAAAACCTTTTTCATGTTGAACCCTCATTAAATTGTTCATCTTCTACAGTGCCTAATGTACGGAAAAATTGCAGAGAAACTGTGAAGAACAGGCACAATTTTTATAACAAATGCAGAGATATTATGATGATGTCATGTTTTTACATGACTTTAGGCGACGGCATCACTTCTATAAAGTGGCCTATCGAGCTATGTCCTTATCTCATCAAAGCAAGGGCCAACATGCAAGCGAAAATCGATGATTTAGCTCAAAAAAACAGCATTGAATCAGCAAGAAAAAAGTTCATGATTTACTGAAACGGCAAAGAATTTTGCCAGTTTAGTTTGAGATTAATTCCATTGTTCTGCCAAACCCTGCAAGGACTGGATTGCTTCAGCCACCGATTCAGCTTGAAGAGCATCATCAAGTGCCACAATCAATGCTTCAGATAACTGCAACTGTTCAATCCGGTGAATCGTTTCAATTTTACGTTTTTGGTCAGCCATGCTGCGCTCCTGATTTGATCTATCTGTGATTCAAGAAAGCATAGTCCAATCAGTTTAATTTGGAAAACCGTATAATTTTATATATTTAATATGTAAATCCGATTTATTGTTATTTTTTGCAGGATTTTAAGAAAAAAAGGGCACTTTATCGAAAAGTGCCCAAGATTATTCAATGACCCAACTTTTAATAAGCGTAGTTCAGGTCAGTATAATCGTTGAGTGATTTCTGCACATGCGCCTGAATAAAGGCACGTACATCCTCGGCCGTCATGGCTTTGCCCTGATTGCTGATGACATGTTCGATTTCTGGCTGACCTTCAATTTTAATGCGATAAACAAAATGCTTGGCCAGACGATAACTGTCGTCTAATTTTTCAATGCCAGTCACATAATAATAGGCATGTTCAAAATTCAGATCCTGATGTGAAAATACAAATTGCTCGAACAATTTGAGTTTCTGAGCATTTTCGAGTGCTTTGATGTCATCCACGATACTGGCTTCAAACTTGGTGCCGTATTTCTCTGAAATAGGCTGTTGATCAATCAGCAGCGACACCATGCCATCGTCTAAATGGGTCACCGTAATATTGTTTAATTCAGTCATGATGCACTCGAGTGAAATATAGTGGGGCTTAGTATGCTGTTATTTTAATGAAACTCAATGCGAGCGGGGTGAACTTACTTAAGATTTATGCGCTGAATATGACTAAAAATGAAATAAAAAGGGAGCGATTGCTCCCTGAATGACAGACAGAATAATTTAATCCTGTGCATCAATACTCTGGCCATTCATATGCAGGCTGTCATTACCCATCAAATATAGATAAGCCGGCATGATTGAATCGGGGGTAGGCAGGGTTTTCGGATCTTCATTCGGATAGGCCTTGGCGCGCATGGCAGTCCGCGTTGCCCCGGGATTGATGCAGTTATAACGGATATTCGGATGTACCTGCTCTTTGGCAAATAACTGGCTTACCGCTTCAATAGCAATTTTAGAAACCGAATACGCACCCCAGCGTTCGCGGGCTTCGCGGCCTACACCTGAGCTGGCAAAAACCACAGAAGCATGTTGGGATTTGGATAATAACGGTAACAGCGCTTGGGTCATGACAAAGGGTGCACGCAGATTGACCGCCATCACATCATCCCAGACATTGACCGGATAATCCGCCAAGGGAACCCGTTCGCCTAAAATGCCGGCATTGTGCAGAATGCCGTCCAGACGACCAAACTGACGGTCTAGCGTATCGAGCAAAAGCTCATAATCCCGTTCTGAAGCACTCGATAGTTGTAGCGGCAAGATGGCAGGTTGCGGCGCACCCAAACTTTCAATTTCATCATAAATGACTTCGAGTTTGTTTAAGGTACGCCCATGCAGCACCACAGTTGCGCCATGCAAGGCATAACTGATTGCTGCTGCACGTCCAATGCCATCGCCCGCACCTGTGATTAGGATGATACGATCCTTGAGCAGATCGGGGCGAGGTTGATATGCTGAATATTTCATTATCTACCTCCTCACTTCTTATTATTTAGTGTTAAGCGTTCAAGATACCGCAGTATGCTGCTTCAGTACTAGTGTCTGAATCAATTGATGTAATTCTGGCACAGTATGCACGATATGGTCGGCCTGCCAGGCGTTTAAATCGTCTTTGTATTGCAACGGCAAATAACCATAAGCAGCCAGAATGGTCAGCATCTGGGCATGACGGCCGGCATCAATATCTCGTGGATGATCTCCGACATAGATACAGTCTTCCGCGGCAAGATTCAGTTGCTTGGCTGCCAGATACATCGGTTCAGGATCGGGTTTGGTCCGAGTGACATCTTCCGGACATACCAGCACTGCGCAGCGTTCACTCAGGTTCAGCGCTTGCAGTAAAGCCTCGCTGAGCCAGCGCGGTTTATTGGTCACAATCCCCCAAGGAATGTCATTTTCCTCTAGCTGTTCAAGTAATGGATACATGCCATCAAACAGATCGGTATCGACCGCAATATCTGCGCCGTACATGTCCAGAAAGCGCTGACGGTGTTGCAGAAAGACCGGATCTTCTAGTTGCAGTTCCGGATAAACCAGTTTCACCATAGCGCGAGCGCCTTCGGAGACCTGGGTACGAATCAGCTCGGGTGCAACCAGTGGGCGGCCTTCTTCACGGCACATCTGCTGGATAATTCGGATAAAATCGGCAGCGGTATCAATCAGGGTTCCATCTAGGTCAAATAAAATGGCTTTCATTCGTTAGTCTCTGCTGCGCTATCTTTCACGGTATAGACCATATAGTTCACATCAACATTTGGTGCCAGCCAATAACGCTTGGTCAGCGGATTATAGTGCAGACCGGTCATGTCTTTGAGCTTTAAACCCGAGTTGCGAATGTCATGTGCCAGTTCTGACGGCTTAATAAATTTGCTGTAATCATGGGTGCCTTTGGCCAGCATGCGCAAGACATATTCTGCCCCGATAATGGCGAATAAATAGGACTTTGGATTACGGTTAATGGTCGAGAAGAATACATGACCACCTGGCTTGACCAGCTTATGACAGGCCTGAATAATCGATGCCGGATCTGGCACATGCTCTAGCATTTCCATGCAGGTCACGATGTCATATTGGCCAGCCTGTTCCTCTGCCAGTTGCTCAACCGGCACCTGACGATATTCAATATTGTTCACACCTTCCTGTTCGGCATGGATGCGTGCCACATTTAAAGGGGCTGCGCCCATATCAATCCCGAGTACATCGGCACCGCGTCGCGCCATGCTTTCGGCCAGAATACCGCCACCACAGCCGACATCCAGCACTTTTTTGCCGCTCAGGCCTCCGGCATGTTCATCAATCCAGTTTAAACGCAGTGGATTAATCATGTGCAAGGGGCGGAACTCGGAATGCTGATCCCACCATATAGCTGCAAATGCTTCAAACTTGGCAATTTCTTGTGGATCAACATTCAATTGCGACATCGGTGTCACCTCAATCAGTCATGATTAGCTAAAAATATATATGTGCCGAATGGCCAGAGAAACTGATTTAAAACCTTGAAAATCAGTTCGATGGTTTAGTGTAGCGATTCTGGCAGAAAAAGCGATAAAAGCAGCAAAAAAGTTCACAGAATGAAAACGAAACCGGCATAATTGATTTATAGTGAACACATAAACTAAGCATAATGATTTAGAGGACGATAATCCGAATGAAAAAATTCCTTTTAGGCGCTGTTGCCGCATCTGTTTTGGCCTTTTCAGGCAATGCTATGGCCAATTTTGTGGCAGGTCAGGACTATCAGGTGGTTGCAAAACCAGTCAAAGTCGAAAAACCGGGCAGAATTGAGGTACGTGAATTCTTCTGGTACGGCTGTGGTCACTGTTTCGCGCTTGAACCACATATGCAGGGCTGGTTGAAAAAATTACCAAAAGATGTACGTTTTGTACGTACGCCGGCTGCAATGAATCCACTCTGGGAGCAGGCAGCGCGTGCTTATTATGTGTCTGAAGCATTGGGTGTGCGTCAAAAAGCACATTTACAATTATTCCATGATATTCATGATAAGCAACGTCCAATTTTAGAACAGGCGCAATTGGCCAAGTTCTATACCCGCTATGGTATTCCTGAAGCGAAATTTAACAGCACTTATAAATCTTTCCCGATCACTTCGAAAATTGCCCAAGCCAAAAATCTGGCTGCTCAGTATCAGTTAAGTGGTGTTCCGGCAGTGACCGTGAATGGTAAATATATTGTGCAGGGTAATGATGCCAAAGTCATTCAGGTGGTGAATTACCTGATCGAGAAAGAGCGTAAAGCCAAATAAGTCTGAACTGACGATCAGTAAAAAAAACCTGCATCATGATGCAGGTTTTTTTATTTAGGCAGGGGGAATGACCGCTTCATTGAGCACAGGGCTTGCGGTTTCAACTCTTTTGGCAGGTCGCCGGTACCAGTGCAAAATGCCACGTAGCAAGAGCTGCATCTGTAGCACGCTTTGGGTTTTAAAGGCATTGGATTGAGCGCGGCGCAGCTCTGGATCAACCTGATGCTGCAGATGAATCCAGCCCATGGCCCAGTTCAGGGACAGTTCAATCAGCATCTGTGCCAGAGCCTGCAAGTCCTGTGATGCCTGAATATGTCGGGTAGATTGTATCTTGGCCAGTTCATGCATGACATCTTCAGCCAGAAAATGAATTTCCCGTTCAATGCCGACACGTAACACGTCCGAACCGCCCCAACGTTCTGCCACAAAAAAAATCCAGGGTTCAGGATGATATTCGACGGCCTGAAAGAAGAGCTCAAGCCCGGTGTGGGTTCGGGTATTCGGCTGATACAGATAAGCCTGTCCCAGCTGATTGAGTACGCCCTTGATATGAATCGCAACCTGATCCAGCAATTCCAGACCCAACTGGTTCATATCCTGAAAATGCCGATAGAATGCCGTCGGCACCAGTCCGACTGCATTCGCAACTTCACGTAGGCTGATCGTGCTGAAAGCGCGGCCCTGACTGCTGAATGCCAGTGTCGCATCGAGTAACGCCTGATGACTTTGCTGCTTGCGATCTTCACGTAAGGACATAAATGGGTTTCCTATCACCGGCTTCCCTTATAGAGAGTTTTAGTCTAGCAAAAATTAAATTAAATCGTAGTGCCACAGATCGGCAGAATTTCGACAACTCGTAGCGAGCTGATGCATTGATTTTGTAAATGAATCGCCCGGCTGCCTAATCTTGGCAAAGGCTTCTGCTATACTGAGCCGCAATTATTTTGAACCCATACAGGACTTATTATGCGTATCGACCAACGAGCATTAGATCAATTACGTGAAGTGAAAATTACCCGTAACTATACACGTTATGCGGAAGGCTCTGTATTGGTTGAATTTGGTCATACCAAAGTACTGTGCACTGCCAGTGTGGATAGTTCTGTACCGCGTTTCCTCAAAGGTCAGGGCCAGGGCTGGGTAACGGCTGAATATGGCATGTTGCCACGTTCAACTCATACCCGTAGTGACCGTGAAGCGGCACGTGGCAAACAGAGTGGCCGTACTCAGGAAATTCAGCGTCTGATTGGTCGTAGCTTGCGCTCAATGGTCGATCTGAAAAAGCTGGGTGAAAATACCATTACTATCGACTGTGACGTGATTCAGGCTGATGGCGGTACCCGTACTGCAGCGATTACGGGTGCTGCGGTGGCTTTGGTCGATGCCATGAACGTCTTGCTGGAAAGAAAGAAAATCAAACATGATCCATTAAAAGGTTTGGTGGCTGCAGTTTCTGTGGGTATTTTTAAAGATGAAGTATTACTGGATCTTTGCTATGAAGAAGATTCAAACTGTCAAACCGATTTGAACGTGGTGATGACTCAGGCTGGTGAATTTATTGAAATTCAAGGTACTGCTGAAGACAAACCATTTACCCGTGCACAATCGAATGCCATGTTGGAAATGGCCGAGAAAGGCATTCAGGAACTGGTGAAAAAACAGCAAGAAGCTCTAGGCTGGTAATCCATCCCATGTTAATAAACGCATCTCCGGATGCGTTTTTTTATGCCTGAAATTTCACTTTGCAACTGTATTCAAAAACTGCATCACAAAGCTTCATCACAAAAATCCGACATGAATCGGCTATATCTGAACCGGTTTTGCATCGATATTGGATCAGGCGAGATCACAATGAGGAATACGGCATGAAACAGTGGCTTTGTGCAATTTCATTGCTGGGCGTGTTTGGATTAACTGCCTGTGACTGGGGTAATAATCGTGAAGATGACGAGCGTTCAGTATTAAATCAGGATCGTGATGAGGATAACGGAAGATATAACGACCGTGATGGTGACGATGATGAGCGCGATCGTCGAGGTAATCGGGACGACGACGATGATTAAGGTCTAAAATAGAAAATTGAGCAAAATATGCGCAAAAAAAATTTCTAAAAATAAAAAAAGGGTGCTTCGCACCCTCTACGGTCATCTATCCCATTTAGGCTTAAGCATTGAAACGCATCGACAGATCAATGGCTTTGACATCTTTAGTCAGCACACCCATGGAAATATAATCTACGCCGGTACTGGCTACTTCACGTAAATTATCAATGGTGATATTACCTGAGGCTTCCAGTTTGCAGCGACCAGCTACATGTTGCACTGCGTCGATCATCTGCTGCTGACTGAAATTATCCAGCATCACGATATCGGCATGGGATTCGAGTGCCTGATTCAGCTCATCCCAGGTTTCCACTTCAACTTCAACAGGCTTACCCGGTGCAATTTGATGTGCCTTGGCAATCGCCTGCGCAATGCCACCCGCTGCCATAATATGATTTTCTTTAATCAAGAAGGCATCAAACAGGCCCAGACGATGGTTCTGACCACCGCCAATCGCCACGGCATATTTTTGTGCAATACGCAGACCCGGAAGTGTTTTACGGGTATCGAGCAGTTTGGTGTTTAAACCTTGCAGTTCTTTGACATAGTGGGCGGTTTTAGTCGCAACCGCAGACAGGGTTTGGACAAAGTTTAGCGCAGGACGTTCCACGGTGAGTAAGCTGCGCGCAGATCCGGCCAGTTTTAAAAATGCTTGATTGGCTTGAACATGATCGCCATCATTTTTCAGCCAGATCACTTCAATACTTGGATCATAGGCCTGAATCAAGGCATTTACCCAAGGCTGGCCGGCCAAAACCATGTCTTCACGGCTAATGATAGTGGCAGTGGCCTGTTCATCTTCAGGAGTCAGCAGGGCGGTAATATCGCCTTCACCGATATCTTCTGAAAGTGCTTGTTGAATATTGATCTGAATGGACTGGTCTAGCAAAGCTTGAGATATGCGCATGAGTATTTCCGTATCTTTTTTAAGCCGTGAAAATTGCGCCTTATCTTAGCACCGTTACATAAAAGATGAGCGATTTTTCATCCAGTTTGCTGGGATGAATTGAGATTTCTCCTTGAAAGTTTTAGCATGAAGCCGGCTGCAATGCTGATCTTGCAGATTTTATTTTTGGGGAGAACGGTTTTATGCAACAGGCAGCTGAGTTTCAGGTCAAGGACGGGCAACTAATCGGTGCACGTCAAATCCCGTCTCCCAATTTTAATCAGCGGCCAGAACAGACCGAGATTCAATTGCTGGTGATTCACAATATCAGCCTGCCACCTTCACAGTTTGGCGGTGGTTATATTGAACAGTTTTTTCAGAATCAGCTGGACTGGTCCGTACATCCTTATTTTCAAACCATTGAAGGGATGCAGGTGTCGACCCATCTGCTAATTTTAAGAACGGGAGAAGTACTGCAATTTGTTAATTTCAATGACCGTGCCTGGCATGCCGGCCGCTCGAGCTATTTGGGCAAAAAAGAATGTAATGATTATTCGATCGGGATCGAACTGGAAGGCAGTGATGACTTGCCTTTTGCAGCTGAACAATATCAGGCCTTGGTAAAAGTCACGGCCTGTCTGCAACAGCATTATTCCAAGATTCAGCAGCATATTGCCGGACATTCGGATATTGCACCGGGCCGCAAGACCGATCCGGGACCATATTTTAACTGGGCTGATTTTCGTGCACAGTTACAGCATTATAAAAACACCTCAAGCTCGCTTGAGCGATGAAATTAAGCAATGAACTTCTGACAAAAGTTTCATTACAATAGCCACAAATTTATACATTAGGTGAATAGGATGGCGCTTTGGCGTTCGACCGTCATTGTCAGTGCGATGACCATGTTGTCACGCGTACTGGGATTGGTTCGAGATATTGTTTTACTGAATGTCTTTGGTGCTGGTAAAGACTTCGATACCTTCGTAGTCGCATTTCGTATTCCAAACTTTTTCAGGCGTTTATTTGCCGAAGGCGCATTTTCACAGGCGTTTATTCCGGTACTGACCGAATATAAGACCAGTCGCACGCATACTGAAGTCCAGATCCTGATCAGCCGGGTATTTGGCTGTCTGGCCACGGTCATGACCACGTTGACCATGGTCGCGATCATTGCTGCGCCATTGATCATGTATATCTATGCGCCCGGTTTTCATAGCGATCCTGAAAAATTCGCTCTGGCGACCGACATGTTCCGCCTGACCATTCCTTATTTGTTGTTCATGTCACTGACGGCTTTTGCCAGCAGTATTCTGAACAGTTATGGCTCTTTTAGTACCCCAGCTTTTGCACCAGTCTTGCTGAATGCGGCGATGATTGCCGGAGCGCTCTGGCTTACGCCGTATATGGCCGAGCCGATTATGGCGCTGGGCTGGGCAGTGATCATTGCCGGTATTTTACAGCTGGCGATCCAGATTCCTGAATTGTGGCGTAAAAACCTGCTGATTCCACCGAAAATTGATTTCAAGCATGAAGGCGTAGATCGCATCATGAAGTTGATGCTACCGGCATTATTTGGTGTATCTGTCACGCAAATTAATCTATTGTTAAATACCATTTGGGCTTCATTCATGCAGGATGGTTCGGTGTCCTGGCTGTACAGTGCCGAGCGTATGACCGAATTGCCGCTGGGTCTGATCGGTGTTGCAATTGGTACCGTGATTTTGCCGTCCTTATCGGCACGGCATACTGAGCAAAATCCGGAAAAATTCCGTGGCATGATGGACTGGGCAGCCAAAGTTATTGTGATGGCAGGCCTACCCGCCAGTATTGCACTGTTTATGCTGTCGACCCCGATCATTCAGGCCCTGTTTGAACGTGGCCAGTTCACCTTTGAAGATACCCAGATGACGGCTTTGGCGCTGCAATGTATGAGCGGTGGTGTGATTGCCTTTATGTTGATTAAAGTCTTTGCTCCCGGTTTTTATGCAAAGCAGGATACCAGAACCCCGGTGCGTGTCGGTTTGATGGCTGTGGCGGCCAATGCGATTCTGAACGTGATCTTTATCGGCTTGTTCAAGCTGATTGACTGGGAAGCAGAGCATATGGCGCTTGCACTGGCATCGACGGGTTCAGCGATGGTCAATGCCGGTTTGCTTTATTATTATCTGCATAAGCGTGATATTTTCCGTTTTGGTTCGCACTGGAAAAAAATCTTCCTGCAATTCATGTTTGCCAATGTGGTGATGATTGCGGCTCTGGCCTATGCCCTGAGTTGGTATAACGCAGATGTATCACAATGGATGCGTGTGGTAGAAGTATTGATCTTATGTGTTGTCGGTGTGGTAGCGTATGTTGCAGCCTTGCTGGTGGCAGGTTTTAGACCACGTCATTTAAAGCCTTAAGTTCATCTTAAAAGAAGTATTTTTGATCAAAACAGATCATTAAAATACCCATAAAAAAACAAGAGCCAGAAGGCTCTTGTTTTTTTTGAAAGCTAACACTTGCTTTGAAAAGGTCTAGCGTAAATCTAGACCTTGCCGCGCGAAAGAAAACCAACGATCGCAAGAATCACCGCAATTACCAACAAGATAATCGCAAAATCCTTAGACAAGCCTGCGACGCCACCGAAACCAAGTAGACTCGCAATTAATGCAATAACAGCAAAAATAATAGCCCAGCGAAACATATATATTCTCCATGTGTTTTTATTTTCAAATTTAGTATAGAAATAAACGATTCCAGCAACTGTTAGTGTTGTGTTGATGAACTGTCTCTGATTTAACAATAGTTTACGTGATAACAATAAAAATTTGAGACAGTAGGTCTGCAGGGTTCTGGCTGTTATAATCAGCTGATTTTTGAATATTCCGGCCCGATCATGAGCGATACTTTACGTCCCGAATTCTGGAAAAACTATTCACTTGCTGAACTGACGCAAGTCGAGTGGGAGGCCTTATGTGATGGTTGTGGGTTGTGTTGTCTGATTAAACTGGAAGATGAAGATACTCAGGAAGTCGCCTATACCAAAGTGGCCTGCAAACTGCTGGATTGTAGCACTGCACGTTGCTCCAATTATCCAGATCGCTTGCAGTATGTGCCTGACTGTATTCAGCTCACGCCAGAGAAGCTGGAAACGATTCACTGGTTGCCTTCGAGTTGTGCCTATCGCCGGGTAGAGCAGGGCAAAAGCCTGCCATCCTGGCATTATCTGATTAGCGGTTCACGAGAAAGCGTGATTCAGGCACGCAAGTCGGCAGCAGGGCGCTGCCTGAGTGAAGCCGATATTCATGAAGATGACATCGAAGACTATATCGTACGCTGGGTGCGTTAAATCTGCCTGAGTGATTCGTTTATTGATCTGCTGGATGGAGTAGGGCCTGGGCCGAAGCACCGGCCATCGGACGATAGAAATAAAATCCCTGTCCAATCTGACAGTCACAATGGATCAGGGTGTCCAGCTGTTCTGTATTCTCGATCCCTTCCACTAGAATATCCAGTGCAATACTAGAGCCAATCTGGGTAATGGCTTTGACAATGGCCAAGGCGGACGGGTCACTGTTCATGCGTTCTACAAAGTTGCGGTCAATCTTGATGCAATCGACCGGATAGTCCTGCAAGCGGGTCAGCGAAGAATGTCCAGTGCCAAAGTCATCTAGTGAAATCTGGATTCCGGCCTGTTTCAGCAGGTTCAGGGCGCGAACCACATAATTAGCACCATGTTCGGATAGGCTCTGCTCGGTAATTTCTAGTTCAACTTTATGTGCGGGAATATCAAAGTTGGACAGGCGTGCCAACAGTTTTTCGGCATAGTCATCGCGCAGGAATTCGACCGGTGCAGCATTGATGGAAATCGGTAACAGATCCAGACCTTGCGCCTGCCAGCGACTCATATCTGCAAAGACTTTCAGTTGCATGGTCTCACTGATGCGTGAGGCCAGCTCATAGTCCTGAAAGGCAGCAAAAATTTCGGAAGGTAACTGAATGTTCTGATTCTGATCTTGCCAGCGTAATAGTGCTTCGAAACCAATCACTGCACCATCAGAAAGACGTACTTTAGGTTGGTAATAGGGAATGATCTGATCGGCGAGAATAATTTTGCGTGCCAGAGTCAGCTGCTTGGTCATATTTTCCAGTGAACCGCACATTTCCTGATTGAACATGCGGATGCCACCACGACCACTATTTTTCAGGTCGTTTAAGGCGATATCAGCACATTTCAGCAAATTAGAAGTATTTAAGGCATCACGTGGATAGATGGCACAGCCAATACTCATGGCACTGCTGATGCTATTGCCGACATAATTGATGGGCTGATCCAGCTGGGCATAGGCCATTTGCGCCGTTGCCAGCAGCTGTTCTTCACTTTCCAGATTTTTCACCAGCACAGCAAATTCATCGCCACCCAAACGGGCGATGATGGTATTCGGACCGAAACAGGTCTGGAAGCGTTTGCCTAAGACATGTAGCAGATGATCACCAGCAATATGGCCCAAGGTATCATTGATATGCCGGAAATAATCCAGATCAATCAGCAGTAAACCCGCCATGGTCTGCTGTTGTTTGGCCTTTAACAGTACCTGTTTAAAGGTTTTATAGAAGGTACTGCGATTATACAGGCCAGTCAGTTCATCACGTTTAATTACTTCTTTTAACCGCGTTTCTGCAATTTTTTGCTGACTGATATTGCGTGATACACAGAGGATATTTTGGGTAATATTCTGCTGATCCAGAATCGGGGTCAGCAGATGATCCCAATATTGGCTCGGTTGATCTTTGATCTGGATTTTGCTGGAGAAACGGCTGTTTAAGCCTTGGGCTGCCTGTTTCAGAGCACGTTGCCCGGATTTTCGGGCTTCAGGGGTTAAGCGATTTAACCAGCACAATGAACGGTCTTGATTTTGTCCTGCGGTCTCACTTACTTGTGCCAGACAGCCAGACTGGTTGCTATGTCGAATCTCGCCTTCAGGGCTGATAATGTTAATGCAGTCTGCGCTGGCATCCAGCATGTTTTCCTGGGTTGAAACAATCTGAGAAAGTTGCTGCTGGATTTCAAAATAATCATGCACATCGGTCAGGGAAACGGCCCATTGCAGCAAATGTTCAGGTTCATGATGAAATTTTACGGCTAGGGTACACATGCGATAATGGCTATCACTGCGTTTAATCCGGCACTGGGTTTCAAAATTCTGATGCTGATCCAGCGCAGCATGCCACTGCGCTAAAAATAGCTGCAAGTCCTCGGCATGGATAAAACTCTGCCATTGTGGATGACCCTGTTCATTCAGGTTCACGCCAAGATAATCAGTCAAGGCATCGTTAAAATATTGCAGATGTTTTTTGTTGCTGACCCACAAGGGTTGCGGTAAGGCATCGATCAGATTTTTTAATAAAACCGATTCAGACAAGTGAACGTGGGGTGCAATCAGTGATGATGACGTCAGTGGCTTAGACCGACTCACAGCTCCATGTTCAAATTTATCATGCTTCATGCATTCACCACTACAACCCCAAAGTGCCCAAGGGGCGAGATAAGTTTCTTTTAATTAGAATAAACAATATGAAAATTACACTGTAATTAATTCACAATTAATCATGTTCAAATTATTCGCTTTTATAGAGATTAATTCATTCAGAATTAAAAAAATAGAGGATATCTCCATAAATTAATTTTTTATGCTTGATGTTTGCATTCTTGGAATCAAAACTGCTGGTGTTAGAATGAGATCAGAATTTAGTTTGAGCCAATAATAACATGTCAGATAGTCATATCCCGCTTCCAGAACGCTTACGGCCACGCGACCTTACACAGATTATCGGGCAGGAACATTTGCTGAGTGAGCAGGCGCCCTTACGCCAGATGATTGATCAGGGGCATCTACCTTCGATCATTTTCTGGGGACCTCCCGGAGTCGGAAAAACCACCATTGCCTTACTGCTGGCTCAAGCGGTAGACCGACCTTTTATCAGCCTGTCTGCACTGAATACCGGCGTGAAAGAGCTGCGTGAAATCATTGCAGAAGGTGGCGATTTGCTGACGCCAGTGGTGTTTATTGACGAAATTCATCGCTTTAATAAATCCCAGCAGGATGCTTTATTAAATGCGGTCGAGAAAGGGAAAATTACCTTAATTGGTGCTACCACGGAAAACCCGTCTTTTGAAGTGAATAGTGCCTTATTGTCACGTTGTCAGGTATATAGCCTGAATGCATTGAATGCTGAATCGATTCAGACTCTGCTGACGCAAGCCTTGCAAAATGACTCTTTCTTGCAGGAAAGACATATCCTGATTGAAGAATTTGATGCCCTGATCCAGTTCGCAGCAGGAGATGCTCGCAAGGCACTGAATTTACTGGATCTGATTGCCAGTACCTTTGAAGCGGATATGGAAAATATCATCACCAATGCGGTGGTGGTCAAAGTCGCACAGCAGAATATTGCCCGTTATGACAAGTCCGGTGAACAGCACTATGATCTGGTCTCGGCCTTTATTAAATCAATTCGTGGCAGTGATCCGGATGCAGCCTTGTACTGGATGGCTCGCATGCTCAAAGGCGGCGAAGATCCGGTGTTTATTGCACGGCGTATGCTGATTGCCGCATCTGAAGATATCGGTAATTCCAACCCGAATGCCTTGTTGCTGGCCGGTGAATGTTTCCGTTCGGTACAAGCTGTAGGCATGCCGGAATGCAGGATTATTTTGGGACAATGTGCGGTTTATCTGGCGACCAGTGCCAAAAGTAACAGTACCTATCTGGCGATTAACAAGGCGATGGAACTCGCAGACAAAACTTCAAATCTGCCAGTGCCTTTGCACTTAAGGAATGCACCGACCAAACTGATGAAAGAGCAGGGCTATGGCGTGGATTATCTGTATCCGCATAACTATCCTGAGCATTTTGTGCTACAAGAATATATGCCGCCAGAACTGAAAGATACCAAACTGTATGAATCAGCACGTAATAAACGTGAAGTTGAAGGGGAGCGTTTACAGCAACGCCGTTGGCAACAGCAACAACAGCAGCAATAAAGCTGGGTATCTCAACCGATTGAACAAAGAAAAAAAAGCCCAATTCAAGGCGAATTGGGCTGAAAGTAGGATGTTTTTTTGAGGGAGATAACATCCTAGAGGGTAGAGGAGAAATCTGGTCGGCAAATATGGAGTGAAGTGCATCGACTCACTGATTTGCTTGGTATGAGATAATATTAATGCATGTGGTTTTTGATGTAAAAACGATCATTTTAATAATAAAAATTTATTTTTCCGATTAAAAGCCGAAAATAAAAAACCGAGCTAAAAAGCTCGGTTTTTTCGAATCTGCGCATTTACAGATTAGATGTTGTCCAGGTCGATACCTAAACGGCCAGCCACTTCTTCATAGGCTTCAACCACGCCGCCTAAACCTTGACGGAAACGGTCTTTATCCAGTTTTTTCTTGGTGTCTTTGTCCCATAGACGGCAACCGTCTGGAGAGAATTCATCACCCAGTACGATACGGTCGTGGAACACGCCGAATTCAAGTTTAAAATCGACCAGAATCATGTTACCTGCGTCAAACAATGCTTTAAGCACGTCATTCACTTGGTAAGTCAATTCTTTCATTTTCGCCAATTGTTCAGCAGTCGCCCAACCTAAAGCAATGGCTTGTGACTCATTGACCATTGGATCACCAAGCGCATCATCTTTAAAGAACAATTCAAATGTTGGAGGAGTCAGTTCCTTGCCTTCTTCCACACCCAGGCGGCGGCATAAAGAACCTGCTGCATAGTTACGAATCACACATTCAACCGGGATCATATCCAGTTTTTTCACCAGCACTTCATTTGGAGTCAGTAGCTTTTCAAAGTGGGTCTCAATTCCCGCTTCTGCCAGTTTTTCCATGATGAAGGCGTTAAAACGGTTGTTCACCTTGCCTTTACGATCTAGTTGCTCAATTTTTTCGCCATTGAATGCTGAGGCATCATCGCGAAAGACTAAAATCAGATGGTCTGAACTGTCTGTGGTGTAGACAGATTTCGCTTTACCAGTATAGAGCAAGGTTTGTTTTAACATGAGGGAACCTTTTACAAAAAAAATGCCTAGAAATGTCTAGGCTGGCCAATTTTGGTAAATCTGGTTGAGCAGTTCTGCGGCTTTTTCACGGTCGGCAAAACTGTTATCGGCATTGAACACAGCGAGGTTATTACTTGAACCGACAGAAGATAATCTTAATACATAGGTTTGCTGGTCGACCTTAATCGTGACTTCATAACGATTTTTGCTCTGCGCAACGATGCTATGATTCAGACTGCTGAGGGTGGCAAGTGTATATTGCCAAATTGTAGCAGAATTTCCCTCAATTTTAAGCAGCGGATTAAGATTTCCGTCAGTGACCAACTGTGGTTGACCCACCGTATTGGTTTCGGTTAGATCAGCTGTATTTGAGTTTTCAGTCTGGGTTTGTGGGCGTGGCAAGGCAAAACGGTTGCCACGCTGGTTTTCAAGCTTCGGTGCATGTTCAATTGCAAGCGGATCAACTGTTGGAGCAGGATACAATGGCGTTGCAGGACGAACCATGGCGCCTTCAGGATATTGTAAAGCTTCCAGGGTAGTAGTCTCTTTATAGTCTAAAGTGCCGTTATTAAAGGCCATTGAACTACAACCTGCCAAACTGAATACTGAAAGTGTAAGGCTAAGTCCTAAACGTAATTGCATAATCTTGTGCTCTTTTATTTAATAACGCCCGCTTCTACCAGTGCTTCATGAAGCGGAGCGCGATATTGTTCTGCAAGTGGTGTTAATGGAAGGCGAATACCTGTACCAATTAAGCCCATGTCATGGAGTGCCCATTTCACAGGAATTGGGTTCGATTCGCAAAATAAAATATTGTGTAAATTTGCAACCTGAGCATTTAGCTGTTCAGCTGTGGCTGCATCACCAGCAATGGCAGCGGCACACACTTCGCTCATGGCTTTCGGAGCCACGTTTGCCGTGACCGAGATATTACCTTTGGCGCCATGTCCGATCAGTTGATATGCAGTCGCATCATCACCCGAATAAACAGTCATATCTTTGCCTACAAGGCCTTGTAGCAATTCAGCACCGCGCGGTACATCGCCAGTCGCATCTTTAATACCGATAATTTGTGGAATATCCGCCAGACGAATCACGGTTTCATTGGCCATATCCACACCGGTACGGCCTGGAACATTATAAAGAATCTGTGGCAGGTCAACCGCTTCAGCAATGGCTTTATAATGCTGGTATAAGCCTTCCTGAGTCGGTTTATTATAATACGGCGTCACCAGTAAAGCGGCATCTGCCCCTAGCTCTTTGGCTTCGCGAGTCAGTTCGATCGCTTCACGGGTCGAGTTTGCACCTGTACCAGCAATAATAGGAATACGTTTGTTGGCCACACGAATGATTTCTTTGATCACCTGGGTGTGTTCACTCATGCTGAGAGTAGAGGCTTCGCCTGTCGTTCCAACAGCAACAATACTGTTGGTGCCCTCTGCAATATGCCATTCAACCAGCTTCTCGAGACCCTTCCAATCTACGCTGCCATCTTCAAACATAGGGGTGACGATTGCGACTATGGAACCTTGAATGGTCTGTGCTTGCTGAGTCATTTTAAAAAACTATCCTATTTGTCCATCCGAAAGGAATGAGAAAACATAAATTGGGATGGATTTGTATTTTGATTTATAGCAAATTCAATAGATTTGCATTGAATTGAATATTGCTTATGCAAATTATGACTGATCAAACGCATAAGAACAATATGCTTTAGTAAAAGCTACTGAATTCTTTATACAAAGCCTTTTGGAAACAATCAAGTAATAAATAAGATGATTTATAAAGCAAAATCCTGAGACCAAAGTTATGTCTCCAGTCTAGACAATGGAGGAGATTACCCCAAATGAACCCAATAATGATAAGGCTTGTGCAAAAAGATCAGCTGAAAACTGCCATTTTTATGCCTTTTAATTTTGGATTAATAGTTATATTGGATAAATTGAGACCTCGTACATCTTGATCGCACTCTCGCACCAAAACAAATAAAGCCAAAAACGACTAAGACTAATCTTTTTTAAATATCAATAAATTGAGAATTTTTTTTCTTATCGGTTAATTTTTTAACTTGATGTATAAGCCTTAAAGTCTAAGTCTTGAACTTTATGGTGTTCTGATTAAGTGTTTTTGCGACTTTATCTGGTCTTATCCTATTTTTATCTGCCTCTACTCCTTTGGGAATATCTAAGCAAAACGTTCAACTTATTGATAGTTATTTCTGCAATCAGGCTCATAGATGATGGCTGTCTTTTGTAACGCTGATTGAACAAGGATAATCCAATGGAAAAATCAGACAATAAGCATGCTATCGTCACGGTCGCGATCTGTTTTCTGATTGCGGTGATTGAAGGCTTAGATATTCAGGCAGCCGGAATTGCTGCTGCAGGTATTCGTGAGCATTTTGGTCTCGATAGTTCCCAGTTGGGTGTGTTTTTTAGTGCAGGGATTCTGGGTTTATTACCGGGTGCACTGGTTGGTGGTCGATTTGCAGATCGCATTGGCCGTAAGAAAGTCTTGATCTGGTCGACAGCAATATTTGCTGTATTTACCTTATGTACGGTTTGGGTCAATAGCTTTAACAGCTTGCTGGCAGTGCGTTTCCTGGCTGGAGCAGGTCTGGGCGGCGCAATGCCGATTCTGATCACACTCGCCTCTGAAGCTGTGTCTCCACAAAATCGTGGTCGTGCAGTGGGCTTGATGTACTGTGGCATGCCAGTTGGTGCAGCAATTTTATCTTTAATTGCGGCGACTGAATTTGGCGCCAACTGGAAAAATGTTTTCTATCTCGGTGGCCTGTTACCGATTTTTGCCATTCCGCTGATGATGCTATTTTTGCCTGAATCGAAGGAATACCTGAAAGCACAGAATAAAACGGCTGCAGAGCTTGCTGTTGCACCGCAGGGTTTATTCAAGGACCTGTTTAATTCGGACAACCTGTTACGTACGCTATGTATCTGGGTGAGCTACTTCTTTACCTTGATGGTGGTTTACATCATGTTGAGCTGGTTGCCATCATTGTTTATGGAACTTGGCTTTACCCGTAAAGATGGTTCAACTGCACAATTCTACTTCATGGTTACAGCGACGATTGGTACGATTATTTTGGGTATGCTGACCGACCGCTGGAAGAAAGCCTATGTGATCCTGTTGATGTACGGCGGTATTCTGGCAGGTCTACTGGCGCTGAATGGTGCAAGCTCGCTGAACCAGATGTATATGGCAGCAGCATTGGCCGGTGCCTTCGTGATTGGCTGTCAGGGTGTACTGTATGCCTTCGGTAGTATCGTTTATCCGACAGAAGTGCGTGGTACTGGTGTTGGTGTTGCATCTGCAGTTGGCCGTATCGGTGCCATGCTGGGGCCAGTCATTGCCGGTCAGTTATTGACAGCAGGTTTCGGTGCTGCGGGGGTCATTACTGCTGCGATCCCATGTATCATCATCTCTGCATTATGTATGCTGTTCCTGGTGAACCGCACTAAAGTGTAAGGTTCAACGATTTAAAAAAGCCTGCTCTTGCAGGCTTTTTTATTTTCAGAATTTAAGAATTAAATACACTGTTTTATTATTAAAAAGACTCATCACTTTATCTTAAAACTTATTTTTTTTTGCAGAGATCTAGCTTGATACAAGCCCGGAACTCATCTCATATTTGTCAAAAACAATGAATCTATTGATCTGCTCATATACACATGCCGAGAATACACAGTCATGCCATTTTTAACCGTAGAGCTAAAAATCCTGAGGTATTTTGCGCTATGCTTGGGCATAAATCGAGATTTCAATGGATGAAAACAGATGCAGAATAATGTTGCTTTACTGGTCGTAGACGTACAAAGAGGATTTACCCCGGGAGGCAATCTGGCTGTAGCCAATGCTGACCAGATTATTCCAAATATTAATCTATTGGGGCAGCATTTTAAGCATATTATCCTGACCCAAGACTGGCATCCGGACAACCATATTTCTTTTGCAGACAACCACCCCGGCAAAGTAGCCTATGACAGCATTCAGCTGGATTATGGCACTCAGGTCTTATGGCCAAAGCATTGTGTGCAAGGGACACGCGATGCCGAACTGCATCCGGATTTAAATTTACCGCAAGCACAACTCATCATTCGCAAGGGTTTTCATTCCCAGATCGACAGTTACTCGGCCTTTATGGAAGCTGACCAGAAAACCCCGACGGGTCTTGCCGGCTATCTGCGTGAACGTGGGATTGATACCGTATTTGTGGTCGGGATTGCTACGGACTTTTGTGTGGCCTGGACTGCAATCGATGCCTGCAAACTGGGCTTTAAAACCTATGTGATTGCCGATGCCACCAAGGGCATTGACCTGAATGGTTCCTTGCAACATGCCTGGCAGGATATGCTGTCGCATGGCGTGAAACGTATCTATGTGAAAGATATTGTTCAAGCAGCTTAACACTGGATAGGGATAGAACTTAATATCCCTTTGATCTTATTTATATTTGAATATAAAAATTCAGGCATCAACGGGTGCCTGTTTTATCTTGCTTTTTCTCCCTTAATGTCACCTGGATGAAACCCATGTCAGCCTTGCTCCAGTTTAGCCAATTTGTCCAAAAAACCTTTGCTTTATGGGTGCTGCTTTTTTCCGGCATTGCCTTGATGATCCCTGAAGTTTTTGTCTGGTTACGGGCTTATATTCCGTGGATGTTGGGCATCATCATGTTCGGCATGGGCATGACCATGACCGTCGGAGATTTTAAAAGTGTCTTGCAAAGTCCGAAGGCAGTAGCGATTGGCGTCGTCGCCCAGTTTATGGTGATGCCGGGTTTGGCCTTTTTGCTGTGCAAGCTGTTCCAGCTGCCACCAGAGATTGCCATCGGGGTAATCTTGGTGGGTTGCTGTCCGGGCGGAACTGCATCCAATGTGATTACCTATATGGCCAAGGGCAATACTGCCTTGTCGGTCGCCTGTACCTCGGTTTCGACTTTACTGGCGCCCATTTTAACTCCGGCCATTTTCTATGTGTTGGCCAGTCAGTGGATTGAGATCAATGCCTGGTCGATGCTGGTGTCGATCTTACAGGTGGTGTTATTCCCGATTATTCTGGGCTTAATCGTACGGGCGCTACTCAAGCAAAAAGTCACGGCCTATATTCAGGTAATGCCGTTAATTTCTGTAATTGCGATTGTGGCAATTGTCGCGGCGATTATTGCCGGCAGCAAAACTCAGATTCTGGAGTCCGGTTTAATGATTTTAGGAATCGTGGCCTTACACAATGGTATGGGCTATTTACTGGGTTATTGGGCCAGTCGTATATTTCACTTGGCAGAAATAGACTGTCGTGCAGTATCCATTGAAGTCGGGATGCAGAATTCTGGTCTGGGTGTGGCTTTGGCGGCAACCCATTTTGCTGCATCTCCAATGACGGCTTTACCAAGCGCCATTTTCAGTCTATGGCATAATATTTCAGGGCCAGCTTTAGCCACTTATTGGGCGGCCAGACAAACTGAAAAAACAGACACCTAATTGCAGTTTGATGACAGCACACAACGAACCAGAGTATGATTTTTTTATAGTGTGAAAAAGTTAGAATATTAATTTATATGGATTTATCGAGCTTTGTAACATAAGTGTCATGAAGTCTGCCTAAGATCGCCCCTCAATGATGTGAAACAACAGACTGTAATCAGCAGCATTGAGAGGGCATGGAACAATTTCAGCATTCGTCAGCGACCTATTTTAATCGGGAACTTTCCTTATTTAAATTTCAGCGTCGTGTCTTGGCACAAGCACTCGATCCGAATTTACCGATTTTAGAGCGCTTAAACTTCCTGATTATTTTTTCCCGTAACCTGGATGAGTTTTTTGAAATCAGGATTGCCGGGCTGATGAAACAGCAAGACTTGAATGCGACTACCCGGACGCCTGATGCTGTACCCACCGAGCTGATTCTACAAGAACTGTCCCAGTCCATTCATGCCACAGTGAACAAACAGTATGAGGTGCTGAAGCATGCGATTTTGCCTGAACTTCAGGCACAGGGGATTCAGTTTCTTCAATACCAGGATCTTCTGGAAAAACACAAGGCCTGGATTGCAGCCTTTTTTGCCAAAGAAGTGCAACCGGTACTGACCCCGATCAGTCTGGATCCTTCACATCCTTTTCCACGTTTGGTCAATAAAAGTCTGAACTTTATTATCAGCTTGGAAGGTAAAGATGCCTTTGGCCGTGAAATCGAGATGGCGATTGTGCCAGCACCACGTTCCTTGCCATGCCTGATTAAAATTCCGGAAGACGTCACCGGAAACAATACCACCCAGATATTTCTGACTGCGATCATCCAGCAGCATATCAGTGATTTGTTTCCCGGCATGAAAGCGACCGGATGTTATGCCTTTCGGGTTACCCGCAATGCCGATCTGGTATTGTCGGAAGATGTTGACGATCTGGCAGTGGCCTTAAAAGACGAATTGTCATCGCGCCGCTTTGGTCGTGCAGTACGTCTGGAAATTGAAAATGACTCTCCACAGAACATCATCGACTATTTGCTAGATGAATTTGATCTGACGGAACAGGAACTGTACCGGATTGATGGACCGATCAATTTGTCCCGCCTGAGTACCAGCTTTGAGCGTCCGGAATTAAAGTATCCGCATTTTAGTCCGGTCATTCCGAAAATTTTCCGCAAACAGAAAAGTATTTTTGAAATTTTGAAGGCGCAGGATGTGCTGCTGCATCATCCTTTTGATTCATTCCAGCCGGTGATTACTTTGCTGCGAGAAGCGGCCAAGGATCCGGCGGTGCTGGCGATCAAGCAGACGCTGTACCGCAGTGGTCCGGATTCGGAAATTGTTCAGATGCTGGCAGAAGCCGCACGCAATGGCAAAGAAGTCACGGCCGTGATTGAACTGCGGGCGCGTTTCGATGAAGAATCCAATATTATGGTGGCCAATATCCTGCAAGAAGCCGGAGCGGTGGTAGTCTATGGCATCGTCGGTTATAAAACCCATGCCAAAATGATTCTGATTGTCCGGCGTGAAAACCAGGAATTACTGCGTTATGCACATTTGGGCACTGGAAACTATCATGCCGGTAATGCTCGCATGTACACCGATTATGGCCTGATGACCACACAGCCGGATATCTGTGAAGATGTGCACCGCATGTTCCAGGAACTGACCGGCATGGGGAAAATGGCCAAACTGAAAGCCTTGTTGCATGCGCCGTTTACCCTGCATAGCGAACTGCTGAAACTGATTGAACAGGAAAAGAAATTTGCCCTGGCTGGCAAAGCCGCGCAGATCATCATCAAGGTGAATGCGCTTACCGAACCGCAATTAATTGCTGCCCTGTATCAGGCTTCGCAGGCCGGGGTAAAAATTGACCTTATTGTGCGTTCAATCTGCTGTCTGATTCCACAAGTTACCGGTATGTCGGAAAATATTCGGGTACGTTCAATCGTAGGACGTTTCCTGGAACATACCCGGGTCTATTATTTTGAGCATGGCGGCGCCAAGAAACTGTATTGTGCCAGTGCCGACTGGATGGGGCGCAACCTGTTTTCCAGGGTTGAAACCTGTTTCCCGGTGCTGGATCCAGAGCTGAAAAAACGGATTTATAAAGATGGCCTGATCAGTTATTTAAAAGATTGTCAAAATGCATGGGAGTTAGATGCCGATGGTCAGTGGCATAAAGTCCCTTGTCAGTATCCGGCCCAGCCTTATAATGCCCAGCAATATCTGCTGGAACAAAAACAGTTAAAAATTTAAGAGATAGGCCAAGACACACTGGCGTATTTGTTTTGTACCCATAAAAAAGCCGGATGTTGGATCCGGCTTTTTTAATTAAAACATTCAAGGATATTTATGAGGCTTTGGACTGTTTGGATTTTAGAATTTCAGTTCTAAAAGTCTGTGCCAGCTCGGCGCTTTCAGCATCCATCCCATTCACCACAAAAGCGTGACGGGTCAGGACATTGGTTGGATTCGGCATGCTGACCAGCTGGAAGTGATCACTCACATCTTTCAGCAAGGTGTTCGGTACATGTAAGGCACTTTCTTTCGCGACCAGATGCTGAGTCAGGCGCTCAGCGGCCTGTACCGAGCTGAGCTGCATCTCCTCGACTTTAGAAGCAATCGCGCTGCGGGTTTGTAGCACAAAACGTTTTTCTTCACGATAGCGTTTATACAGGACTTCCGAAAGCAGCTGGAACACAGCACTGATCATGGTCAGGCAGGCCAGGGCATTCGGTTTGTCTGCCGCGATACTGATGGTGGCACCTTTTTCATCAAATTTATGTACGGTACAAATATCAGAACTATTTAACTTATAGCGTTGCACACAGAGTTCGGTGGCTTTATTCAGAAAAATCTGGCAAAGATTGAAATAAGGCACCGAAACGGTTTTATTCACGCTATCCAGTAACTGTTTTGGATCGTAGAACTGGATGTTTAAGCTCAGGCTATCGCTCTCCAGTACCGCCGGCTTATGTTCTTTTTCTTTGGCTTTGTTTTTCACTGCCTGTTGGGCTTGGGCAATCGCCAGTGCCGCATTATGCTTTTCCTGTTCCAATGCCTGGGTCAGGGTCTGAATCTCGAATTTCAGCCGCGATTCGTTATTGATGCGCGCCAGATATTCGGTGCGGCTTGGACGTGCCACAGCACGATAAGCGACCCAGAGCAGACCATGAATGATGAAAGAGAACAGAATCGCCAGCCATTGTGTCCGCAGAATTTCACCAATACTTGGTTCAATCAGAGTGATTTCAATCACACCGACTTTTTTCTCATTTTGCAGCGCATCACGGACAAAAACTTCACCCTCGCGGGTTTTGGTCAGTCCGCCAGTGGCTAAAACCTGAGCTTTCGCATCTAGAATCCGGATGGAAGCGACACTTGGATTGGTGGCATAACGATTTGCCAGCAACGCCAGAGAAACGCGGTTGGGTGGTTCAAGCTCAGACAGGCTGTCTGTCACCAGTTGACTGGTGATCAGCTGTCCCTGATTGGCACGGTTTTCATTCAGTTGGTGAGTGGTTGCCAATACCAGTAAAAAGGTATGCAGAGCAAAACTTACAATCAATAGGCTAGCAAATAGCCCTTGTCTAGGCGCATTCAACGTAAACTTCCAAGGCAATTCTGTTCAATTTCGATTATGATTCTAACAATAGTTGTAGCTCAGACCCGAGTCAATTCATGCGAGAAATCATTCTTATATCATTCTTAGGACCTGACCAGCCTAATCAATTTACACGATTAATGCAGGTTTTGTCCGCCCATTCCCTACAGATTTTAGATGTAGGGCAAGCGGTTATTCATAATCAGTTAACCTTAGGTATTGTTGTAGCCTCTGAAGACCAGACAGCGACAGCATTAGCCATGAAGGAGATCCTGATTCTAGCACATGATATCGGGTTAACTGTGCGCTTTAAACCGATCTCTGCGACTGAATATGATCAGTGGGTCAAAGAGGGTGGACGCACACGTTATATCGTAACGGCATTGGCCCCTGAATTAAATGCCTCTCATCTGCAAGCCGTGACCCAGATTGTCTCGGGTCAGGGCTTTAATATTGAAACCGTGACCCGTCTGTCTGGTCGCCCCGCTTTAGATGGCCAGAGCAGCGGGCCAAAACGTGCCTGTGTCCAGTTCGGTTTAAGTGGACAAATGCTAGATGCAGCTGCCATGCGTGAGGCCTGTTTGCGTTTATCCACTGAACTTAATGTCGATGTCGCGGTACAGGAAGATAATGCCTATCGCCGTAACCGCCGTCTGGTTTGCTTTGATATGGACTCGACCTTGATCGAGCAGGAAGTTATTGACGAACTGGCAATTGAAGCCGGCGTCGGTGAACAGGTCGCAGAAATTACCGAACGTGCCATGCAAGGCGAGCTGGATTTCCAGCAAAGCTTCCGTGCCCGTGTCGCTTTATTAAAAGGCATGGATGCATCGGTACTTCCGAAAATTGCCGAGCGCCTGACCATTACCGAAGGGGCTGAACGCCTGATTTCGACTTTAAAAGCATTGGGTTACCGTACCGCAATCCTTTCAGGTGGTTTTCAGTATTTTGCGGAATATCTGCAAACTAAACTGGATATTGATGAAGTGCATGCCAACGCGCTCGATGTGCAGGATGGGGTCGTTACCGGTGAAGTCAAAGGCCATATCGTCGATGGCGCACGCAAAGCCTTCTTGCTCGGTGAAATCGCCCAAGAAATGGGGATTTCCCTGGAACAAACCATCGCAGTCGGTGATGGCGCCAATGACTTGCCAATGTTATCCATTGCAGGACTCGGTGTGGCTTTCCGTGCCAAACCATTGGTACGCCAAAATGCCAATCAGGCGATTTCTAGCGTCGGTCTGGATGGGGTGCTGTATCTGCTCGGCGTACATGATAAAGACCTGAACCGTGCATAAGTACAGGCTTTGATTGATTTTAAATGCGACCTTTGGGTCGCGTTTTTTATTGCTTATGATGTGAGTGATATAAGGAATATCTGAAATATGGCTACAAAAACATCGATCATCTTAAACGGAAAAATAATTTTTTCACTTAAAAAAACTACTGATAATTTTGTAATGACACGCCAACATTGGCGCAGTCATTGATCCACAAAAATGTGAAAAGCAAAAAATGTAATGACAATATAATATCGCGACAAAGTATGTCGTTAGGCTGGATGACAGGACTTTTTTTATGCAAAAAACTCAGCATAATGCAGGCATAGAGATACAAATCAACAGATTCCACTTTATTGATTTAACGAAATTCAATAGATAGAAGCGTTGCAATATCAAGCGGAAACTATCTATCTGGATGGAGGGGGTTATATGGTAACAGCGAATTTAGCAACGATTGTGGGCTTCAGTTTAGTCGCTGTAGCTGTGCTTGCTGTGTTCTTCTCGCCTTATCGTCGCTGGTTAAGCTTTATGGCGGCCGGGATGCTGGTATGGGGCCTGATCGAGGTGATTCGTGTAGGAACTCAAACTTGGTTTGAGCTACCAATGACGTATAGTTATCTGAGCGCGTTAACTGCGGTCATGATGGTGGTGACTGGCCTGTTGTTGCGTGAAGATCGTCGTGCTGAGCGTGCTTTGGCAAAACGCCGTTGCATCGAACATACGCCAGTGTATGAAGACGACCAGCAGCAGCTTTCAAGCCGTTAATTCTACAAGTTGCAATGAAAAAAATGCACCCACGGGTGCATTTTTCAATTTGGAAATATGATACAAACTGCATAATCCACCTAGCCCAGAACTATGCTAGGATATTTGTCAATTTTCGTACAATTAGAATAGGCATCCTCCATGAAACTGTCGTCCATTCCTGTGTTAAAACTTCCTCTTATTGATATGAGTACAGATCCGCTGGACTTACTGGTCGCAGGTTTAGCTTTACGTATGAAGCAGTTGGCACGTACCAGCCCAAAATTCATTGAACTGGTACATGGACGTCAATTCCGTATCCAGATTGGTACGGATGAAGGTATGGCTCGTCAGATCATTGTGGATAACGGTCATATCGATACCGTTTCTGGTGATGCTGAAAAAGCCGATTTTGTGTTGCAGTTTGCTGACAGTGAACAGGGTGTAAAAACATTGCTTAAAGGTGATCCAACTGCATTCATGACTGGTATGCAAAGTGGCACGATTAAAATGGAAGGCGATTTTGGTCTGCTGGTCTGGTTTAACCAGGTCGCGAAAATGATTCCGCCTAAACTGCCAAAACCGGTCAAAGAAAAAGTGAAAATGGTACGCCAGTTTATTAAAGAAAAAACTGGTAAATAAGAAACTTCCGCTTAGTTCCCCCTCCTTTTTAAAGGAGGGGCTAGGGGAGGATTAAATAGAAAAAGCCCTCAATTCGAGGGCTTTTTTACTGAATCATTCTACTTCCAGATTAAATGTCACCGGCCCATCATTGACCAGATGCACTTTCATGTCGGCGGCAAAAATACCGGTTTGTACATGTTCAAACTGGCTTTGGGCATACTCCACCAGTTGCTCATAAAGGGCTTTAGCCTCGGCAGGTGACATAGCTGGGCCAAAATCCGGACGTAAGCCTTTCTGGGTTTGCGCCACCAAGGTAAATTGGGACACCAGTAGTAAACCGCCACCGGCCTGACTGACATTCCAGCCCATCTTGCCTTGCTCATCATCAAAGAACCGATATTTCAATATCTTATCAATCAGCTTTTTGCCTTTTTCCAGATTGTCATCTTTACCTAAACCTAGAAAAACCAGAATTCCTTTTTCAATTTCCCCAGTGGTTTCACCCTCGACCACGACTTTAGCTTCTAAAACTCTTTGTAATAAGGCACGCATTTTACATATGGACTGATAACGATAGATGTACGTGATTGTAGCAAAAATAAAATCTGGAGCAGTATGAGATGCTGTTTTTATGAACTTTAAATATCTGAAAATCAATTGATTAATTTTTTTAAATCCATTAAAGCGATTGAATTAATAAAAATAATCTGTTTTATCTATTTATTGTGTTGGCGTATCTTAGCCCATGCAGGAAAGGTAATAAATTGAGAGATTTAGAAATGTTTAAGCGTTCATTACTGGTTGCAATGATTGCAACTGTCACAGCTGCACAAGCTGCTCCTTTAACTAAAGACAATGGCGCACCAGTCGGTGATAACCAGAACTCGATCACTGCGGGTCCACAAGGTCCAACTTTGCTGCAAGATGTGCAACTGGTTCAAAAACTACAACGTTTTGGTCGTGAGCGTATTCCTGAACGTGTGGTTCACGCACGTGGTACAGGGGCTTATGGTGAATTCGTTACTACGAAAGATCTGTCTGATTTAACAATTGCTTCTTTATTCAAGGCCGGTACCAAAACTCCAGTTTTTGTGCGTATGTCTACCGTAATTCATGGTAAAGGTTCACCAGAGACTTTACGTGACCCGCACGGTTTCGCAGTGAAGTTCTATACCCAGGAAGGTAACTGGGACTTGGTTGGTAACCAGACGCCAGTCTTCTTTATCCGTGATGCGATCAAATTCCCGGATTTCATCCATGCGATGAAACCAAGCCCGGTCACCAATGTACAAGATGCCAACCGTGTATTTGACTTCCTGTCTAGCCAGCCTTGGGCAACCAACATGCTGACTTATGTGTATGGCAAGCAAGGTGTCCCAACCAGCTACCGCGAACAGGACGGTTTCGGTGTACATGCCTACAAACTGTATAACGACAAAGGCGAATACAAGTACGTGAAATTCAACTTCCGCTCTAAACAGGGTGTGAAGGGCTTGAACGTCAAAGAAGCGGCTGAACAGCAAGGTAAAGATTTCAACCACTTGACCAATGATCTGTATAACAACATCTATGCAGGTAATTTCCCGAAATGGGATCTGTATATCCAGGTGATTGATCCTAAAGATCTAAACAGCTTTGATTTTGATCCGTTAGATCCAACCAAAATCTGGCCAACTGAGCTGGTTCCAGAAACCAAAGTAGGTACTTTGACGCTGAACCGTATGCCGAAGAACTTCTTCAACGAGACTGAACAGTCGGCATTCGCGCCAGGTAACCTGGTACCAGGTATCGAGCCATCAGAAGACCGTCTGTTACAAGGCCGTATCTTCTCTTATTCAGATACCCAAATGTACCGTTTAGGCGCGAATCACCAGCAAATTCCGGTGAACCGTCCAGTGGTAAATGTGAACAACAATAATCAGGATGGCTACATGAATATCTCTGAGCGTGACTCGGATGTGAACTATGAGCCAAGCCGTAAAGAGCCAAAAGCTGCCACTGAAAAAGCACGTGCGGTACAAACACCATTATCTGGTCATGTACAGCAAATTGGTGTGAAAGAGCAGAACTTCAAGCAGGCAGGTGAGCTGTACCGTTCATACACGGCTAAAGAGAAAGATGACCTGATCATGAACCTTGCTGCTGACTTAGGTGCAGTGAAAGATTCAGAAACCAAGCACATCATGTTGTCTTACTTCTACAAGGCAGATGCTGACTACGGTACCCGCATGACCAAGGCAGTGAACGGTAACCTGGCGACTGTTAAAGCCAAAGCTGCAAAATTAAAACACTAATCCCGATTGGTCTTGAGGAACTGGTGACTAGGGCATAGCGCATCACCTCCAAAAAGTCCTGTAATACTCCAAACCTTTCCTGCACCCTAGGGGGAGTTTTACAGGCACTCCGTTTTTCATCTCAACTCAGGACAATTCAGTCTTTCAAGACTTAAATTCCCCTTCGATTTCTGCTGGAGTTCATCATGAAAGTTATGTCATCTGTGTTTTTAGCCAGTATTCTCACGATAGGTTCCGCATTCGCAAACGTGACTGTCGCGAAGGATATCTCCCCCGCTAAAAGCGTGGACAATGTTCAGATGAACTCACAACAGGAATTGGTCGACCTATTCTTTGCTGCTGCCAAAATTGGCAATAGCGAAGTCATTCATGAATTTTTGAAACATGGCTTTCCGGTCGATGTCCGCAATAAAGACGGTTATACACCACTGATGATGGCGACTTATTATGGCCATCAGGATATTGTCAGTAGTTTGCTTAAGCATGGGGCAGACCGCTGCGCTCGAGACAATCGAGGCAATACGTCCTTGATGGGGGCTTTATTCAAGATGGAATTTGCGATTGCCAAGCAGTTGCGTCAGGTGGATTGTGATGCCCAGGTGCAAAAAACCGGACAAAAGACCACAGCCGAATTTGCCAAGGTGATTGGTCAGGAAAAACAGTTGCAGAAATTGATTCAGGAACAGGAAAAAGCTCAGGTCAAATCACAGAAATAAAGCGGGTTATGCTTCTGATACTTTTGTCGCAAATACAGCCAGCTGTACGTAAATCCTGCATTATTGCACGACTTTTTATGCTTTAATGCAGAGATAAGCACAGCGATATTCCCTTAGTTATGGCTCCAATTATCCATTCTCTGTTAGATACTGACTTGTACAAATTCACCATGTTACAAGTGGTCTTACACAAGTTTCCGCAAACGCATAGTGTCTACCATTTCCGTTGTCGTAATCTGGAAGATACAGTCTATCCACTGACGGATATTCTGGATGATCTCAATCATCAACTGGACCTGCTGTGTCAGCTCAAATTCAAAGAAGATGAACTGCAATATTTAAGAAGTTTACGTTTTATCAAAAGCGATTTTGTGGATTATCTGGAACTGTTCCAGCTCAAGCGCCGTTTTATCAAGGCCAGTATCGACAGTCAAGGCCGTCTGGATATTGTGGTGGAAGGCCCGATGGTTCAGGCGATGATGTTCGAGATCTTCGTACTGGCGATTGTCAATGAACTGTATTTCAGCCGCATTCGCACGCCTGAAGTGTTGGCAGAAGGCGAGCGCCGTTTAAAAGCCAAAATCGAGCTGTTAAAACAGTATGATGCTGCGCAAAACCCCAATGATCCCCCATTCTTGGTGTCAGATTTTGGTACGCGTCGCCGTTACAGTTTCGATTGGCAAAAGCATGTCGTCGAAGAATTTCACAAAGCCGCACCGCATGTGTTTCGTGGTACCAGTAATGTACTGTTAGCCAAAGAGTTGGGCATTACCCCGATTGGTACCATGGCGCATGAATTCCTGCAAGCTTTTCAGGCGCTGGACGTACGTCTGCGTAATTTCCAGAAATCTGCACTGGAAAGCTGGGTGCAGGAATATCGTGGTGACTTGGGCATTGCCTTGACCGATGTGGTCGGTATGGATGCATTCTTGCGTGACTTTGACCTGTACTTTGCCAAACTGTTTGATGGCTTGCGTCATGATAGTGGCGACCCTTATGAATGGGGTGACAAGGCCTATGCACATTATAAAAAGCTGAAAATAGACAGCAAAACCAAAATGCTGACTTTTAGTGATGGCCTGAATCTGGAAAAAGCCTGGAAACTGCACCAGTATTTTAAAGACCGTTTTCAGGTCAGTTTCGGCATTGGCACCAACCTGACCAATGATATGGGGCAAACCCCACTCAATATTGTGTTGAAACTGGTGGAATGTAACCGTCAGTCAGTGGCCAAAATCTCGGACAGTCCGGGTAAAACCATGACTGATAATGATACTTTCTTGGCCTATTTACGTCAGGTTTTTGAGATCAATGAACCTGCTTAAGTCAGTTTGAACAATTCATAATTTTTAAGAACCGTTTCTAGATAGAGGCGGTTTTTTTTATGCAAGATTATTTAAGACCAGGGTTTAGCTAAAATCTTGCTAATCATCTGCAAAGAAAGCGCATCAGTGTAAAAACCAGCTGTGCTAAGATCAACAGGATTTGACCAATAATAGCCATGATAACGATGACCGCTGCAGCTTTTAATTTTGGCCTGCTGATTGAGGCAGAAGATTTAGTTCCCTATTTGGGCCATGAAAAACTTCGTATTGTCGACCTGAGCCGTGCCTCTGTGTATGAGCAGCTGCATATTCCGCATGCCTTGCATTTAAAGCCTAAACTTCTGGTGCGTCAGGAAGAAACGGCGATGGGACTGTTACCGGATACAGAAGGCTTGCAGGCTCTCATTGATTATCTGAATATTTCTCCTGAACATCATGTGGTGGCTTATGATGATGAGGGCGGGGCATGGGCAGGGCGTTTGCTCTGGAACCTGCATTGTCTGGGCTTTGAAAATACCAGCTTATTGAATGGCGGGATTCATGCCTGGCTCGGTGCTGGCTTACCGACTTCTTCCAGTCAGGAACAGTTTGCACCAGTGAAGGACATATTGCAGGTTAATCTCGAGCATCAGGCGAATTTTCAGATTGGCTATGATGAACTGCGCCAACAGGTTGAAAATAAAAAGGTTCAAATTTGGGATTGCCGCACGCAAGATGAATATACTGGCCTGCGTCTAGCGGCTCGACGCGGCGGTCACATTCCGGGAGCACGTCATTTTGAATGGAGTACTGCCCTTAATCGTGAAAATCATTTAAAATTACAGCCTTTACCACGTACTCAGCAGCGTCTGGAACAACTGGGCTTTGATTTGAATCAACCCGTTGTGGTGTACTGCCAGTCCCATCACCGCTCAGGTTTGGCCTATATTCTGGGTCGTTTACTGGGTTGGAAAATTCGAGCCTATGATGGTGCGTGGAGTGAATGGGGCAACCGCCTCGATAGTCCAATCGCTACAGGGGAGCTGCCATCTTGAGCATCACGTCACGTTTAAAACAACAGTTTTTTATTAAAGCTCAACGGTTAGTACCGCAACATCGCTTGTCTCGGGTGGTGGGTAAAATTGCCGCCAGCGAAAACCCGATTATCAAAACTGCTGCAATTACTGCCTTTAAGGCGCAGTATGGTATTGATATGTCGATTGCTGAACAGGCCAATGCCCTTAAATTCAAGTCATTTAATGAATTTTTTACCCGCGCCCTAAAAGAAGGTATCCGTGCGATTGATCCAGATGCCAGCAGCATTGTTTCGCCTGCAGATGGTGCGATTTCCCAGCTGGGTAAAATTGAAAATGGCGATGTGTTTCAGGCCAAAGGTCAGAAATTTACCGTTGAAGCCCTGATTGCTGATCCGCAACTGGCCGAGCCATTCAAAAATGGTGAATTCGTGACCGTATATTTGTCGCCACGTGATTATCATCGGGTGCATATGCCATTTGCCGGAACATTAACTGAAACGCTATATGTTCCAGGTGAGTTGTTCTCGGTCAATCAGGTGACCGTAGAAAACATTCCGGGCTTGTTTGCACGCAATGAACGTATGGTCTGTCTGTTTGATACTGAAATCGGCCGTATGGCGGTGGTATTGGTCGGTGCGATGATTGTGGCGGGTATTGAAACCGTGGCAACCGGCAAAGTGAAGCCTTCAGGCCGGATCGAACTTAATCAGCATGATCTGTTCCTGGAAAAAGGGGCAGAACTGGGTCGTTTCTACCTCGGTTCAACAGCAGTGATTTTATTCGAAGAAAATAAAATGCAGTGGGATGCCGTATTCAAGGCCAATTCTTTGGTGAATATGGGTGAAGCGCTGGGGCATACGCTGTAATACTATTCCTCCTCCCTTTGGGAGGAGGCTAGGTGGAGGAGCTTTAAAATAACATCTTCCTTGCGAAGCAGTGCTTCTCATCTCCTAGAAGGTGAGGGAACTCCCCAAATAAAAAAGCGCCATCAGGCGCTTTTTTTATTTCTAGAAATTTATCTTTTCACGACGATGGAATCAATCCCGCTATTCTGCAAGGTTTGCTGCGCGATAATCGCGGCTTCGGCAGAATCATATGGGCCTGAAACCACGCGATACCAGACTTTGCCATTTTCTACACTGCGTACCACATCGGCAGATAAACCATTGAGAATAATTTCGGCACGGCGGGCATCGGCTTGATCTGGATCATCAAAGCTGCGAACTTGCAGAATATAACTGGCCGGAGCGGCAACAGGCGCTTCGCTGGCTTCTAAGCCAGGCTCAGTTGTCGTCGCCTCAGGTGTAGCCACTTTAGGTCGAGGTGCTTCTACAATCACTACCGTATCCTGATTTTTGTTTTCAGGGACGGCCTGTTCAGGAATTGGCGTCACTTGTTGCTGTGGCAAGAGATCATAAAAACGGTAATCTTTATTGGTATCTTCTTCTTGGACAGATTCAGCACTTGTTTGAGTTTTCGGTTTAACCGGTTCCCATGGCTTCCAGAGCATCAGTGCCATCAAAAAACTTAACACGATTAAAATGATCACGAGTGTGCCGAGCCAGGTTGGAATAAGTGGCTTTTTAGGCTTATTCGGTCTTTCAGATACACCGCGTTGCGTTTTTCCAAACACTTGGGATTTTCCTCTTATTAATCGGGACATATAGAAAAGGCATAACAGCAGTTATGCCCCTACTATCACTTCATCCTATGTGATCAGGATACAAAAGTCATCCTCTAGATCACAAATCACACAGAATTTTAATTTATCTGTATCTTCAAGCACATAGCTGAAGTTACAAAATGTCTGCTCAGCAGATAAACGGCAGTGTTTTGCTTACATGCTCGCTTCGAGCATAGCTCTTGTCTTGCATCAATGTAAAAGCAGTGCTTTACATTGATTCAGGAGCTGACACACCTAAAAGTTCTAAACCGTTACGCAGTACCTGACGCACGTTCACTGATAACAATAAGCGTGCTTGGGTCAATTCAGCATCATCACCGAGTACTTTATTGTCGTTGTACCAGCCGTGGAACAAGGCTGCCAGCTCTTTCAGGTAATTACCGATTTGATGTGGTTCATAGCTGTTTGCAGCACGGACCAGAATTTCCGGATAGGCCGCTAGTTTGGCCAGGATTTCAGTTTCAGCATCAAGCTCCAGCTTAGCCGCCAAATTACGTGCTGCTGTAGCATCAAAGTTGACATTGGTAGACGCTGCTTTTTCTAACATACGACAGATACGGGCGTGTGCATACTGGATGTAATACACTGCATTGTCCTTGCTTTGTGACACAGCAAGATCCAGGTCAAAATCAATGTGCTGTTCAGACTTACGCATTACGTAGTAAAAACGTGCAGCATCATTGCCAACTTCTTTACGCAGATCACGCAAGGTCACAAACTGGCCTGAACGGGATGACATTTGTACCATCTCGCCGCCACGCCATAGGCTCACGAACTGAACCAGAAGAACCGTTAATTTTTTCGAGTCATAGCCCAGCGCATCAATGGCCGCTTTTACACGTGCGATATAACCGTGGTGATCTGAACCCCAGATATCGATGATATCGGTATAGCCACGTTGTAACTTGTTCAGGTGGTAAGCGATGTCAGACGCGAAGTAAGTGGTCTGACCATTACGACGTTTCACAACACGGTCTTTTTCATCACCGAATGCAGTGGATTTGAACCAGATGTTGCCATCCAGTTCATACAGGAAACCACGCTGATCTAAGGTCTGTAAGGCTTCTTCAATTTTGTCTGTCAATGATTCTTCGCTGAACCATTGATTGAAGGTTACACCAAATTCGCCCAGGTCATCTTTAATATCATCTAAGATAGCTTTAAGCGCGGCTTGCAAGAATACGCGGTAGCCTGTGCCAATTAACGCTTGTGAATTAAAGATCAAACCATCAATGTGTTTTTCTTTATCACCAGACAATACGACTTTATTGCCATCAGCATCTAATTCGGCTGCAAACTGTACATCTTCAGGCACATCTTTATACACGTCGGCCACAGGACGGACATAAGCATCGCCATCCTGGTCAATAATGCTTTGTGCAATTTCTTTTACGTAGTCACCCTGGTAGGCATTTTTCGGGAATACCAGTTCCTGACCCGTTAATTCTAAGTAGCGCAGATAAGTCGAAGTCGCCAGAATGTCCATTTGACGGCCAGCATCATTGACATAGTATTCGCGATCGACTTTTGCACCGGTCGCTTCAAGCAAGTTCGCAACCGTCATGCCATACGCAGCACCACGACCATGACCTACGTGCAGGCTAGAGGTTGGATTGGCAGAAACGAATTCAACCTGAATACGTTTATCCGCATTGACCTGGGTACGACCATAAGTCGCCTGTTGTGCTTGGATTTGATCAAGGACTGCAAAGCGCTGGTCAGCATTCAGGAAGAAGTTAATAAAACCAGGACCGGCAATTTCTGCCTTGCTGATATCTGCCACTTCAGGCAGGGCAGCAAGAATTTTTTCCGCTAAATCACGTGGCTTCATACCCGCAGCTTTCGACGCGATCATGGCAATATTCGACGCAAAGTCACCATGGCTTCGGTCTTTGGTACGCGTCAAATTACTTGTATTGTTCCAGTCAGATGGGAGTACGCCTTGTGCCTGTAAAGTGTGCACTGCATGATCGAGAGCTGCTTGTATTGCCGTATTCATAATCAGTCGAAAATAGAGATCGCAGAAAAACAGCAAATATAGCAAATTTCAGGCTGTTTAGGTAAAAGCATTTCTCGGGAATAAAAAGTGGAGGATCACTTCGTCAGAAGTTTTTGACTAAAGAAAGGGAAAATCAACGGATTAATCCCGTGAAAATAAAACCAGTTTTTAGCTCAACATTTCAGATGAAAAAAAACAATGCTTCACCGTATAGAATTTGGCTTATATTAGTCATCTGAAAACAGTAAAAAGAGCATGTCGTGGCTGCATCACAACGTCCGACCATTATCGGTCATATTCCTAAACTCCCTGCAAAATGGGCATTGATTATTGTGCCTTTTATCCTGTCCTGCCTGATGAGTGGCATTATTTCCATGATCAATATGCTGCGTAATCTTGGCTGGATTGATGGATTTATGGCACTCTGGTTTCATAACTGGATGATTTCCTGGGCGATTGCGTTTCCGATTGTAGTGACCTTATTGCCTTTTGTACGTAAATTCACTGGGCTATTGGTCGATATGTCCGGATCTCAGCCACCCAAATGATCATTTTTTAAATCTTAAATTTGATCTGGCTGGAGTCAATTCTTGGATATTTTAAAAGTCGGGATGTATGGGACGAATAGCGTCATCTTTAAATTAAATGCTCTACCGCCGCCCGGATAATCCCAAGCACCAGACCGATACAGGCACCGACCACGACTCCATTGACCCGGATCATATGCAGGTCGCCGCCGACTTCATTTTCAATCTTGTCGATCATCTCGCTTGAATCCCATTCGTGAATGCGCTCGCTGATAAAACGAATCACTTTTTCACTGTACTGGTCACTCAGGTCAACCGCGATTCCGCTGAGACGTTTATTCAGCAGCTCACGTACCGAGGCATTCGAGATGATATTTTCACCGACCTGTTGAATAGCAATTCTGAGATTTTCCGCAATACCCGAATCAGGTTTTTGCAAGTCTGCCTTGATCGCATCACATAAAATCACCACCGCACCACTGATAAAATTCAACACTTGTGGACTATCCAGTAAGGCATCTTTGGTTTCATTCAGACGCTGGCTGGCTTCACTGTCATTATCCGCCAGCTGCAACATCCAGCTATGTCCCATGTTCTCAATTTTGAGTCGCCATGGATGATCTGGATCGGCCAGCATGGCTTCAACGCGCCCGATCACGGAATCAATACTGCGTTGCTGCACATCAATCCCGATCCAGCTGGCGCCTTTGGCCAGTTTCCACACCCCCATTTCCTTAAACAGGTTACGGGTCAGCTCACGGGTTTGTTCAGGATGCGAGGTCATCCAGGCATGCACCACATCCAGTCCACGCTGTAGCACATCCTGATGGAAATCATTGTCCAGAACGGCATGCAGCATTTCGCTGGCTAGGGTATTGATCTGGGTATTTTTGACCCATTGCACGCTGTTGCTCTGGATAAATCCGGCAATCTGTTCCTGTCCGACAAATTCAAAAATTTTAGGCACCGTCTGTTGAATGACCTGAGTCACTTGGGCATTGTTTTGTGGATTGGCCAGCCAGCGTCCTGCAGCCAGACTCAGGTCGGTACTGTCCAGACTGCGCTGTACAATTTGCGGAGAAAGAAAATTTTCCTGCACAAAACGGCCCATCGACTCTGCAATACGGGCCTTGTTACGTGGAATGATTTCGGTATGGTCACGTAAAAACTTGGGAATAGGCAATCTGCCAAAAGGGTTACGAAACAGTACGGTAATCGCATACCAATCCGCCAGACCACCGACCACACCCGCTTCTGCCGAGAGCATCAGAATATGAATGAGCCAGACATATTCGGGTAGCAGTTTGGCTGCAACCATCAATGCCAACCAGATCAGTACGGCGACCACCAGGGCGATGGTCGCGAAACGTTTACTGCGTTGTAAGCTCGGGGAGATACGCTCTGTCTGCATAGATCATCCTGTCAGGAGGGATTGGCCGGTTGCGGTTGCAGCACTGCACCGGATGGACTTAAACCATATTTAGCCCCAAGTGACTGTAAAATCAAGCGGGCATCAAAGGCATCTTGAGGCGCCTGATTGGCCTTGAAGCATTCAATGGTATAAGCCACCTGGGCAGGATCCAGAGTCACGGTATAAGGACGGTCATAGAATGGGTCTGGCCAGAATCCCGGATATCGGCGGTAATACCCGTAAGGATAAAAGCTTGGCGCCGGATAGACGATGGCTTGCCGTGGAGGTTGCTGGGTGCGGTTACTTGGATCATTCAGTACTCTGAAGAATTGAAAACCATTTTGTACGGTAGTCTGTGCGGCTTTGAGCAGGGTAATTTCTTCAGCTGTGCCAAAGCTCATATTGGGACGGGCCTGAAAGCTGATACGGTAAGTGTTGCTGTTGAGGGGAGTGGTACTGTAGCGACCTAACTGATCAAATGTTAAGGGCTTTGAGGGTGTGGTTGCACAGCCAGTCAGGCTGATGGCAGCAATCACACTCAATCCCAGTAGCATGTTTTTCATGTTCGATCTCCTGATGCAATGATCCAGTCCAGACAGCCGGTCTTAAAAAATCTTAAAAACTGCTATCGGGCTGGGTCAGGAAAGTAAGTTCTTCATCGGTCGATGCACGACCCAGAATCTGGTTTCGGTGCGGGTAACGTCCAAAGCGGTCAATAATGACCTTGTGCTTTTTCTCGAATTCCAGATTGGTCGGATTGCCCAGACGCTGAAACAGTTTTAAGGCGAATTCATGAATCAGTTTGGATTCGCTGTGCATAAATGGCATATACAGAAAGGCACGCTGTTCCGGACTGAGCTGTTGATCCAGGTTCAGGCTGATGGCTTCCTGAGCCAAGGCCAGTGCCAGACTGTCTTGGGCGAAAGCTTGGGGAGAATCACGGAATAAATTTCGTGAAAATTGATCTAGCACAATAATTTCGGCCAGCCGGCCTTCTGCGGTTTTACGCCAGCCCCAAAGTTCAGCCTGGGCTGCCTGCTGATGGGTGCTCATGAACTGCTGCGCAATACTTTGGTCGAATTCATGACTTTGGCTAAACCATAAGGGCTGGCTGTCTGCATGAAACCAGAAGTCTAAAATATCTTGATAATTCATAATATTTACAATTCATTAGCATCTATTTGTTAATAAAATCACAAATTTTCCATGTCTTATAGAGGAAGTTTGTGTTAAAAATTTGCCAAATTAAAAATCAATGGTTTGCCTGAAAACTAGGCAGCCTGTCATATGCCGGCACGAAATCACGTTATACTGATTAAACCGATGATTTTAATTTAATAATTTAGCCCCCTTAAGCGAGATTGTAATGAGTCAACCTGAATCGACTTCCCAAAATGTGTTACCGACCTGGGTCGAGTCGTCACTCATCAAAGGCATGTTGCGTGGTATCGAGCGTGAAAGCTTGCGTATGCAAAGTGATGGTTTCCTGTCACAGGCAGCGCATCCTCGTGCCTTGGGTTCAGCCTTGACTCATCCACATATCACCACGGACTATTCTGAAGCATTGATGGAGTTTATTACTCCGCCACAGGACAGTATTAAAAAAGCACTGGACTATCTCAGCGATATTCATGCAATTGTACATCGTCATCTGGAAAATGATGAAAAACTCTGGCCTTTGTCGATGCCATGTATGCTGGACAGCCGTGATGACAGCATTCCGCTGGCACAATATGGCAGCTCGAATATTGGTCTGTTTAAAACCTTGTATCGTCATGGTCTAGGTGTGCGTTATGGCCGCCGTATGCAGACGATTTCAGGTGTGCATTACAACCTGTCTTTCCCGGATCATCTGTTCGAGGCCTTGCAACAGCAGGAACAAGATGAAGCACTCAAAGCACTGAGCTTGCAGGATTATCGCAGTCATCGCTATATGGGCCTGATCCGTAACTTTATTCGTCTGACCCCACTGGTGATGTTTCTGATCGGGGCCAGTCCGGCGGTCTGCCAGTGCTTTATGACTGGCCGTGATCATTTCTTGCTGCCATTGGTCAAAGGTACCTTGTATTCGCCTTATGCGACTGCGCTGCGTATGGGACGTTTTGGTTATCAAAACTCTGCGCAGAAACAGCTCGGTATTCACTACAATAATTTGCAGGACTATCTGGACGGACTGCAAAAAGCCGTTAAAACGCCGTATAAACCGTTTAGTCGTTTGGGACTGGATGATGCCAATGGCCAGCCGATCCAGATCAATGATCATGTGCTGCAAATCGAAAATGAATATTACAGCCTGGTGCGTCCGAAACAGGTGCCGCTGGCGGGTGAAACCCCGTCGCAGGCACTGGAAAATCGTGGGATTGCCTATGTCGAGCTGCGTGCAGTCGATGTCAATCCATACAGCCCGATAGGTATCAATGAAGATACGGCCGGTTTCCTCGAAGTGGTAGCCCTGTACTGTTTATTGCAGGACAGTCCGGCGCTCCTCAGCGATGAACAGGATATTATTGAACAGAATCAGGCCGAAGTGGTGAACCGTGGCCGTGCGCCAAATGCCGCAATTATGGAAAATGGCCAGTCTTATCCGATTGAAGACTGGTGTGCCATGCATTTGCAGCGCATGCATCCCCTGGCCAAGCTGTTAAATTCGGCCTACGACACTACTCTCTATACCGATGCTTTAAAAACCATGATGATCCGGGTCGATGAAGTCGATGCCACTTTGTCTGCCTTGGTGGTAGGTGATACGCGTGAACAGGGCAGTATGTGGCATTTTGGCCAACATCTGGCCCAGCAACACAGCAGTGTCTATGAAGCGCATCAGCTCAGTCCGGAAACACTGGCTTATTTTGAAGAAATGTCACAAAAGTCATTGCAGCAACAACAGCAACTCGAGCAAGATAGCAGCGTCAGTTTTGCTGATTATTTAGCCCAATATCGATAAAAAAATAAGAGGATTCACCATGCAATGGGGTTATCGCTTCGTGAGTGGTATGTTGTTTCTGGCTGCTGTCATCGGCATGGCATTTGCCTTATATCTTGAGCATGTACAAGGTCTGGCGCCTTGTCCGCTCTGTGTGTTTCAGCGTGTTGGATTAATCGGACTCGGGATCATCTCACTGATCGCATTCCTGCATAATCCTGCATCCAATCTCATGAAGCGGCTATATGCCTTGCTGGGTTCGCTCAGTATTTTGTGGGCTGTGGGCGTGGCTGCACGTCATGTCTGGCTACAGAACCTGCCACCGGATCAGGTGCCGAGCTGTGGTCCCGGTCTGGAATACTGGCTGGAAACCCTGCCGATGCAGTCTGTATTGCAACAGGTCTTAAATGGTTCAGGGGAATGTGCTGCGATTGACTGGACTTTCTTGGGTCAATCCTTACCTGTCTGGTCTTTGATCTTCTTCAGTATTTTATTGCTGATTAGCCTGTGGCAATTGCTGCGTAAATATGAAAAGGCACCGATTAAACGACTCAGAGATAAATATTAATTCCGTATTTAATAAAAAAGCCCTCACTTGAGGGCTTTTTTATTTTGCTTGAGTTTAGGTCAGGGCAATGCCTTCCAGACTGTCCAGATCCATCACATATTCATGAATCTGATTAAAGGCTTCATCTTCTATACTTGGATAGAACCAGCGCGCCACCTGCTCGGCCACCAGCGGATGATACTGAATTTCAAAATGGTTCAGGCCATAGAAAATCGCCTTGTTTGCGTCCGGGACTTTAAGCTGGAAACGCGGATTGGGATGCTCGCCCAAAGCACTTTTAATACTCACCAGATAATCGCCAATCACATGCAAGGTCTTGTTCTTGTGGTTTTCAAACTCGATGGTACCGGCGACCAGATAGGTATCGATATGAGACGGAATAGGGGCAGGTTTACGGTGATCATCCATAAAGCCAATCCGAAGCGGATTATGCTCCCAGTCATCATCCCGGACGCTGCCATGGCGCAAATCCAGAATACCGTTACTGCGAATATTGACCAGATGGCCAAGCAGCCGGATCAGTGGAAAATGTCCAAGTTTGTTCTGCAAGCTAAAGCCAAAACGTTCCAGTACTGCACCATGATGCGGTGAACCCAGACAGACCAGATTTTCCACCATATTGACCCAGCTATAGACATTCTGCTTGCCATAAAACAGCGCACTACGAGAGACCAGACCACCCATGCTATGCCCGATCAGGTCAATACTGGTAATTCTCGGATTGCGAGCAATCAGATCCTGTAAGGTATTCGCCAGACTTCGACCATTGGCAGAAATCCGGCGTCCAGTATTGTAATTCAGATAGAGCATGGTATTGCGGTCGCGCTGCGCCAGTAATTTTGCCCCAATGCCTTCATATTTGCGATTCGACCAGTCTAAATGGTTCATGCATAAGCCATGCACAAACAGGGTAATACGACCGCTCAGCTCACCTTTTTGCAGCGAGCCATAATGGTCATAGATCACCATCGGCAAGGCCAGAGGATTCTGATATTTCAGCAGATAATCCCCGATAATGCCATTTAAGACACTGACCAGGAAATGCAAGGAAGGTGTCAGCGGTTTATTATGCAGTTTAGGAAAGCGTTCAATAATCTGGCGCAAAGCAGGGGCAATCAGGGTATTGCCGTAATGAAACAGCATGTCATAAGACATTTGATAGAGCCGCACAATGGAAGGAATATTCTGAATTTTTTCTGAATTATTTTCACTTAAACCGAAAATACTCATTAAAATTTCGCGTTGAATACTCTTGATCAGCTCCTGGATCACATCGTTAAAGCGCATCGTCACCAGCTGCGCCAGACCTTCCAGTACATCGGCCTGACTCGGCGGGGTCCGATCCCATCGACAATAGGTTTCATGTAACGGTGTCAAACTTGGCATCTGATCCTGTCCTTTCAATGAGCCGCATGTGGTGCCATCTTTCTTTTTAAAGAACTTCGCGGTATAAATTCTTTTTCTTGTTGAGTTTCCGGATTTTGAGGGCCTCAGCTTAAAATAACGAGAATGAGAAAAGATTTTGGGCTTTTTTGTCAGACAATTTAAGCAATTAACTGGTCTTATAAAGTAGTGTACTTCACATTATTTAAATTAAATTTTGATGATTGATGGGTTTTTTGTTGGTAGTTCATGAATATCATTTATTTGCATGGTTTTAAGAGTAATTCCAACTCGATCAAGGGGAAATTGCTGCAACATTACTGTGCAAAGTATCCTGAAATTCAGGTACATTTACCCGATTTAAACATGTCACCGAACGCTGCCATTGCGCATGTTTCTGAACTGATTGAATCGATGCATAATGTGGCATTACTGGGCAGTAGTCTCGGCGGATTTTATGCGACACATCTGGTCGCACAGCATGCTGTGCCTGCTGTACTGATCAATCCGGCAATGCGACCATGGCAACTGTTTCGTGAACTGTTTGACGAGCAACTGCCTTATCAGGTTCATCCGAACTGGTGTCTGGATGAGGCAGATCTGTTACAACTGCAGCAATTGGCCCTGCCTGTTGCACAAGATGCAGACAAAATACTGGTTCTGCTGCAACAAGGCGATGAAGTTTTGGATTATCGTGAAGCACATCGTTATTATAGTGCTGCGCATCCCCCTGCAATGCTGATGACTGAAGCGCATGGCAGTCACGGGATGGATGATTTTGCGGAAAAAATTCCGTTCGTCTTACAGTTTTTATTGGACTGCATAAAAAAGGAAACCGAATAACGTGTCTCAATATACGGCTCAATCTCTTGAAGTTTTATCTGGTCTGGATCCGGTCCGTCGTCGTCCGGGCATGTATACCGATACTTCTCGTCCCAACCATTTGGCACAGGAAGTGATTGATAATGCTGTCGATGAGGCACTGGCAGGACATGCCAACAAGATTACCGTCACGGTCTATAAAGATGGTTCTTTATCAGTCGAAGACAATGGCCGTGGGATGCCGGTGGATATTCACCCTGAATACGGCCAGAGCGGTATTGAAATTATCATGACCAAACTGCATGCCGGCGGTAAGTTCAGCACCGATAACTACCAGTTTTCCGGTGGTTTGCATGGCGTCGGGATTTCAGTGGTCAATGCGCTTTCGACCCGGGTAGAGGTTGAAGTTCAGCGTCAGGGCAATCTGTATAAAATGGCCTTTGAAAATGGCGAACCGGTTGCACCGCTTGAAGTGCTGGCAGGTAAGGCACCGAAACGGGTATCAGGAACTACGGTACAATTCTGGCCTGAAGCCAAATATTTTGATTCGCCTAAATTTGCCTTAAAAGCGTTAAAACATAATCTCAAAGCCAAAGCTGTTTTGGCGGCGGGTTTACAGATCAATTATGTTGATCAGATCAATGATGAAAAGATTACCTGGCAGTTTGAAAATGGTCTGGTTGATTATTTGATGGACGAGCTGGAAGACCGTGAAATTATTCCGGCACCGGCGTTTGTTGCCACAGGCGATGCGGAACGTGCCAGCGCAGAATTTGCAATTTGCTGGAATGTCGAAGGGGGTGAAAGCGTCCAGGAATCTTATGTCAACCTGATTCCGACCGCACAAGGCGGAACGCATGTGAATGGTCTGCGTTCAGGCGTCACCGATGCGATGCGTGAATTCTGTGAACTGCGTAATTTGCTGCCGCGGAATATGAAACTCTCTGCCGAAGATGTCTGGGACGGCGTCAATTATATCCTGTCGCTGAAATTTCAGGAGCCGCAATTCTCAGGTCAGACTAAAGAACGTCTATCGAGCCGTGAAGCAGCTGGAATTGTGCAGAATATTGCCAAAGATGCCTTTGCATTATGGTTGAACCAGAATTCTGACATCGCCATGCAACTGGCAGAAATGGCCATTTCCAAAGCCGGTCGCCGTCTCAAAGCAGCGAAAAAAGTAGAACGTAAGAAAATTGTCGCGGGTCCAACCTTGCCGGGGAAACTGTCGGACTGTGTAGGCCATGATCTGGATCAGTCAGAACTGTTTATTGTGGAAGGGGATTCTGCGGGTGGTTCGGCCAAGCAGGCGCGTGATAAGAACTTCCAGGCGATTATGCCAATTCGTGGAAAAATCCTGAATACTTGGGAAGTCTCTTCTGACGAAGTTCTAGCATCGCAGGAAGTACACAATATTGCGATTGCCATTGGCGTTGATCCGGGTTCGGATGACTTGTCTGAACTGCGTTATGGCAAGGTCTGTATCCTGGCGGATGCCGACTCGGATGGTTTGCATATCGCGACTTTGCTGTGTGCCTTGTTTGTAAAGCATTTTCCTACACTGGTCGAGGAAGGGCATTTATTTGTAGCGATGCCGCCATTATTCCGTATTGATGACAATAAAGATGTGCACTACGCTTTGGATGAAGATGAGCTGAATAGCATCCTGAAAAAATGCAAAACCAAGAATCCGCAAATCACCCGATTCAAGGGTCTGGGCGAGATGAATGCCAGTCAGTTACGTGAAACCACGCTTGATCCAAACACGCGTCGTCTGGTGCAACTGGATCTGGATGATGCTCATCATACCGCAGGGTTACTGGATAAACTTTTGGCGAAAAAGCGTGCCAGTGACCGCAAAGACTGGTTGGAGCAAAAAGGTAATCTGGCAGATTTGGTGGTTTAAACTATCGAATTTAAGCAGTAAAAAATCCCGCAAGCGCGGGATTTTTTGTTTTAAAACAGTGCAAAAAATATTCAAGGTGCTGCACTTTATTTGTACATCATCTTCTATCTCACTTCTGCTATGTTTTCATTGCTCTTTGCGCGACCTACTTAGAGTTAAGCTCGGATACAGCATTTAAATACAGGTTTAATTCTTTTTAGTATTACTAAATTCATGATTCATAATACGAATAATGAGATCAGTTAAATTAATTTTTTTTATTTTTTGAAGCCTTGGCACAGAAATTGAATCACTCCATCCAGATGTACAACAAGACAAGCATGAAAAATGCACCATCATAAAGTTTGGAGAAAATCTGATGTTCCAACGCAATTTATTTTCAAAAAGTATTTTAGCCGCAACCATGGCAGGGGCTGTTGCATTAACGGGGTGTTCAAAATCTGCTGAAAAAGCAGAAGCCCCGGCCGCGGAAAGCAAAGTCGCAGATAGCGGCGATACGATTAAAGTCGGGATCCTGCATTCATTGTCCGGCACCATGGCAATTTCTGAGACCTCACTGAAAGACACGGCCTTAATGGCGATTAAGGAAATCAATGACAAGGGTGGGGTACTGGGTAAAAAACTGGAACCTGTGGTGGTCGATCCAGCATCAGACTGGCCACTTTTTGCAGAGCAAGCACGTCAGCTGATTACCCAAGACAAAGTCGCGGTAATTTTCGGTGCATGGACGTCGGTATCACGTAAATCTGTCTTACCAGTGGTTGAAGAGCTGAATGGCTTATTGTTCTATCCTGTACAGTACGAAGGCCAGGAACAATCCAAAAATATTTTTTATACCGGTGCTGCACCTAATCAGCAAGCCATTCCAGCCGTGGAATACTTGATGAGCGAAGAGGGCGGTAAAGCGGAGCGTTTTGTTCTGCTCGGTACAGACTATGTGTATCCACGTACAACCAACCAGATTTTACGTGCTTTCTTAAAGTCTAAAGGCGTGGCTGATGCGGACATCATGGAAGAGTACACGCCATTTGGTCATAGCAACTATCAAACCATTGTCGGCAATGTGAAAAAATTCGCAGCTGGTAAAAAGACCGCAGTGATTTCAACCATCAATGGTGACTCCAACGTACCATTCTATCGTGAACTGGGTAATCAGGGCATTAAAGCTTCTGATATTCCAGTGATGGCGTTCTCGGTAGGTGAAGAAGAACTGCGTGGTATTGATACCAAGCCATTGGTCGGTCATTTGGCGTCATGGAACTATTTCATGTCAGTGAAGAATCCGGTCAATACCGAATTCACCAACAAAATGAAGCAGTATGCGGTGGAATTCAAACTGCCAAATGCTGACAAACTGGTGACCAATGACCCAATGGAAGCAACTTATGTCGGGATTAACATGTGGAAGCAAGCCGTTGAAAAAGCAGGTTCTACAGAGGTCGATAAAGTCCGTGAAGCGATGGCAGGTCAGGAATTCAAAGCCCCATCCGGCTATACCTTAAAAATGGATGCGACGAATCACCACTTACACAAGCCAGTCATGATTGGTCAGATTCGTGGCGATGGACAGTTTGATGTGGTCTATAAAACGCCACAAGCCATCCAGGCACAGCCTTGGAGCCCGTACATTCCGAAATAACTGCTATCTTTTGCCTGCCACAGCCGTGGCAGGTGTCCTCTGATTTTTTTCTTACTCTCCACGGAAAATTTCCAATGGAATAGGGGTGAATATAATGAATATTCGCGTGAATATCGCCGCTATTTTTCTGTTGTGTATACAAATATTTTGTATGCAAATGGCAACAGCAGAAACCTCTTTACAACACAATAATTCAACCATAGCGATACAACCACAAGATGCGATTCAGCAATTTGTGCAAGGTGATTTTGCTCAACGTCGTGCTTTACTCAATCAATGGCCAGGCAGTATTGAACAGTTAGATCAGCTTGCAGAATATGTTGAAAACGACCAGCTTTATAGCGATTCTCAAAGACAAACCTATATTTTAGAAGCCGATGATCAGTTGCTCAGTTATCCAAGTTTAGATGCTGTTGCAGATTGGCCAAGCGACCTTGCACAAGTCACTTTGGTGAATACCTTGCGTAAAGCATTGACCTTTGGTTTGGCACAAAGCAAGTTGAAGTCGGATGATGCCTCTGAGCGTTTAGAAGCGATTGATATTTATGAAAGCAACTTGGCAGAGCTGAATGTTGCTCACATCAATGCGCTGTATTTAAAAGAACAAAACAATAAAGTCAAAGCCCGTTTGGCCCAGCTCAAAGCCCGTTTGGATTATCAAAACTCAGATGTGCTCGTCAAAATTCAAGCCGCAAAAATTTTACAAGATTCTAATCGTCCTGATGTCTTGGCGATGATCGACAATGAGTTGTCACAGCCGACTATCCATCCTGAGCTGAAAGCGGCTTTGCTTGAAGCGAAAAACAGTATTAAAACCCGTATTCAAGCCAGTGAATGGACAGGACATTTATTTTCAGGTTTAAGTACCGCCAGTATTTTGTTGCTTGCTGCACTGGGTCTTGCGATTACCTACGGTTTGCTCGGTGTGATTAATATGGCGCATGGTGAGCTCATTATGATTGGCGCCTATACCACTTATGTGGTGCAAAGCCTGTTTAAAAGCTATTTGGGCAGCTATGTCGATTGGTACTTAATCGCCGCGATTCCTGCGGCATTCTTGGTAAGTGGGCTGATCGGCATGTTGATTGAACGTACCGTGATTCGTCCGCTATATGGTCGCCAGTTGGAAACCTTGCTTGCCACTTTTGGTGTCAGCCTGATTCTGATGCAATTGGTACGCATGACTTTTGGTGCGCAAAATGTCGAAGTTTCTAACATTTCCTGGCTGTCAGGCGGGATCTCGATTACTCCAAGCTTGATGCTGCCCTATAACCGTATTGCGATTATTGTCTTTACCATTGCAGTGCTTTTGTTGTTGGTTTACCTACTGAATAAAACCCGTTTTGGCTTGTTTGTACGTGCGGTGACGCAAAACCGTCAAATGGCGCGAGCCGTTGGTATTCGTTCAAGCCGTATCGACATGATGGCCTTTGGTTTAGGTTCAGGTCTTGCAGGACTCGCCGGATGTGCTTTGGCACAAGTCGGTAACGTCGGGCCAGATTTAGGGCAAAACTACATTATTGATGCCTTCTTGGTGGTGGTTGTCGGTGGTGTAGGTCAGGTGTGGGGTGCAGTTCTTGCAGCGCTTGGTCTGGGTATTAGCGGTACCGCCTTGGAAATTGGTATTGGTGCGGTACTGGCAAAAATTGTTCTCTTGGTGCTTGTGATTTTGTTTATTCAAAAACGTCCACAAGGTTTGTTTGCCATCAAAGGCCGTTTTGTGGAGTAAGCACATGAAGATTACACAATTACTTTCAGATAAACCACGTAGCGGTATCGCCATAGCCGTGTGCTTTGCCATCTTATTGGCATTGCCATGGCTACATTTATTACCTGCTGATTCAGCGCTGCATTTATCTGCGTATTGGGTCACCCTGATTGGCAAAATCATGTGTTTGGCCTTGGTCGCTTTGGCACTCGATTTGGTGTGGGGTTATGCCGGCATTTTAAGTTTGGGGCATGGTTTGTACTTTGCCCTTGGCGGTTATGCCTTTGGCATGTACCTGATGCGCCAGTCTGCAGGGGATGGTATTCCTGACTTTATGCGCTTCCTGAGTTGGACGGAAGTGCCATGGTTTTGGGTGGGGACTGAATACTTCCTTTGGTCACTTGCCCTTGTGGTGTTAGTACCGGGCATCATTGCCTTTATTTTTGGTTTCTTTGCCTTCCGCTCGAAAATTAAAGGCGTGTATTTCTCGATTATTACCCAAGCCATGACTTTTGCCGCTGCATTACTGTTCTTCCGTAATGAAACCGGCTTTGGTGGCAACAATGGTTTTACCGGTTTTAAAACCATGCTAGGTATGGACATTACCTCGGCATCTATGCGTGCCAGCCTGTGCTTTATCACCGCATTGGTACTGCTGCTCTGTTTTGTTGGGTTACGTCATTTAATGGATAAACCTTATGGCCGTGTGTTGGGGGCGATTCGTGACAGCGAAAATCGTCTGCAATATTTGGGCTATCGCACGCTTTGGTACAAGCTCTCTGCTTGGGTGCTTTCTGCTGTGATTGCAGGGATTGCAGGCGCGCTGTATGTGCCGCAAGCAGGCATTATTAATCCAAGTGAAATGAACCCGGTGAACTCGATTGAAATGGCGGTGTGGGTGGCAGCGGGTGGTCGTGGCACTTTAATTGGCCCACTAATTGGTGCAGGTGTCATTAACGGGGTAAAAACCTATTTCACCTCGGCTTATCCTGAAGCATGGTTACTCATTTTGGGTGCGCTATTTATTGTGGTCACCATTTTCTTACCGAAAGGCATTATTGGTCTGTTTGACCGTTTTAAAAAGGAGCGTAGCGAATGAGCGAAATCCTGCAACCGCATGGTGGTCATGCTTCTGAAGGCTATGGTCGTCCAAAAGAACAAGGCGCAGACTTTACTCACGGCATAGCGCTATATTTGGAAAAAGTAAGCGTCTGGTTTGATGCTTTTCGTGCCTTAAATGATTTGTCGTTGTATATCGAAGAGGGGGAATTACGCTGCATTATCGGGCCGAACGGGGCAGGGAAAACCACCCTCATGGATGTGATTACCGGTAAAACGCGACCAACCGAAGGCACAGCATTTTTTGGGCAAAACTACGATTTAGCCAAAATGAGCACTGAACAAATTGCGGAAGCAGGCATAGGGCGCAAGTTCCAAAAACCGACCGTGTTTGAAAATTTCACGGTCATGGAAAATCTATTACTCGCTGCACCGAAAGACAAACGTGTGAAAAAAAGCCTCTTTAGCAAGCTTGATCCGGATGCACAAAATGCCTTGGATGAATCCCTCACTCAAATTCGTCTGCAAGAGTTCATTAATAAACCTGCTGGCTTGCTGTCACATGGTCAAAAGCAATGGTTAGAAATCGGTATGTTGCTGATGCAACGCCCTAAACTGATTTTGCTTGATGAGCCTGTGGCAGGGATGACTGATGCCGAAACCGAACGCACGGCAGAGCTGTGTTTAGAACTCAAGAAAAATCACACCCTCGTTGTGGTCGAGCATGATATGAGTTTTATCGACACCATTAGTGAAAAAGTCACGGTATTGGCGCAAGGCGCAATTTTGGCAGAAGGCACATTGGCAGAAGTACAAACCAATGAAGATGTCATTGAAAAGTATTTAGGACGTTAAGGAGACCGCGATGTTAGAAGTCAAAGACGTCAATCAGTTTTATGGTGGCAGTCATATTTTACGTGATGTGTCGTTGACTGCACCTGTGGGTGAATGTTCGGTGGTGCTTGGGCGCAATGGGGTGGGGAAAACCACGCTCCTTAAATGTCTGATGGGTATTTTACCGATTAAATCCGGACAGATTTTGCTGGATGGTAAAGACATATCCAAGCTCGGTCCTGAACAGCGTGTACGTGAAGGTTTGGCTTATGTGCCACAAGGTCGAGATATTTTTTCAACGCTGACGGTGGAGGAAAACATTCTCATTGGTATGGCGAAATTTAAAGGAGCAAAGACACGCAAAGTGCCTGAGCATTTGTATGAAATTTTCCCTGTCTTGGAGGAAATGAAGCACCGCCGTGGAGGAGATTTGTCCGGTGGGCAGCAGCAGCAGCTTGCCATTGCACGTGCACTTGCTTCTGAACCGCGTGTGCTGATTTTGGATGAACCGACTGAAGGCATCCAGCCATCCATTATTAAAGACATTGGCCGGGTCATTCGTAAACTGGCGGATGGTGGTGAGATGGCGATTGTGCTGGTTGAACAGTTTTATGACTTTGCTGAAGAACTTGCTGATGGATATACCGTGATGGCACGTGGCCAAGTCGTGGCGCAAGGTGTGGGTAGTGAAATGCCGGAGAAAGGCATTCGGGAGTTGGTGGCAATTTAAGGCTTTTAGCTTCTTCTCCTATGGGAGAAGGTGGGGGGTGAGGGCTTATCTTTATTTACCTCTCCCTAACCCTCTCCTAGAAGGAGAGGGAAAAAGCCTCCCTGAGCAAGATATAAGCACTGCTTTATATCGAAGCGTAAGAAAGGGAGGTTTGGAGGGATTAGATTTTAAATCTCCTCTTACGAAGCAGAGCTTCTCATCTCTTAAAGAGAGAGGGGAATTTTCTTTTTTGAATAATGGAGGGATTAGATTTCTGTATTTTCATCCCAAAGGAAGTACATACCAAATTGTCCAGTTCTAAATTCACCGCCTATCGCTTTGCCCGTATCAGCCATATTTTCCCTGTAATATTTTGAATATTATGTTTGTTATAGGGGAATAAGATATCGCTGAATCAGCAATCACTCAACCTTTAAATACATGCCATCTGCCGAGACATTATGACCAAAACCACAAGACATCGGATTGCTGCTATTCACCACAATCTGTTGTCCAATTTGAGCGTTAAACTGAAATTTTAAATCAATTTTGCAATCTTCTACGCTGTAATTGGTCTGAGCTTTATTCAGTGGCATGCGGGTTGAAAATTCTCCCATATTTGGTCCATAAATCAGACTGCGCAAACCCATATAGAGTCCATTAAACTCAATCTGGTAGGCATTCGAAGCCCGTTTAACTTCCATCGTATTCCATTGACCAAAACCTGCATAACGAACATATTTTCCTGCAAGACTCTTTGATTTTTCTGGTGCAGGTAACTGTTTTAGATTGAACTGGCTGGCTTTAGCATTCGGGAAAACCGAGAACCAGGCGCGTGCCCATTGCGGCTTTCCAAGCTTGGCATAACTTAAGCCAACATTATTAAACGCCGTGGTGATATCGCGTTCGGAAAAAGCTGTACCACCGCCTTCTACATTCATCGCACAAAAGGATGACCATGCGGCTTGTTGCTCAAATTGCGCTATGGCCTTTTGATATTGTTTTTGGTTGTAGAATTTTTTGCCATTATTTGCGTAGCTTTGCACTTTGCTACAGCCTGAACGGAGCTCTTTTTCAAAATATGAATCAGCAAAAGTGAGCATACTTAAACTTAAAAGACCAATAGACAATAGAGATTTATACATGGTGTTATTCAGTATGATTTTTAGCTGAATAAAACATAGCCGCTCGTATAAGTAAATAGAACTTGTGCTTATTAAACTGGATAACAACCAAATATCGTGATGGCCAAGTATTAAAAAGCTGAAGAGTAGTGTCCAGAAAGCAGTTCTGAAATAGTTTTAAACTAAGAATGAATCAAGCTTGATCCAGATTGAGTTGTAAGAGTACCAAATCACGCCATTGCCCAAACTTCTGTCCGACTTGCGGCATATAGGCAGTTTGAACGAAGCCCAGTTTTTCATGCAGACGAATCGATGAGTTGTTTTCAGAATCAATCGCCGCGACCATGATATGCAGTTTCTGTACTTGAGCCTGTTCAATTAAATATTGCAATAATTTAGAACCCAAACCTTGCCCTGCATAATCTGGATTTAAAAAGATGGAATGTTCTACCGTCTGTTGAAAGCCCTGAATACTACGAAACTGATCATAACAGGCATAGCCAGCAACGACTTGATTTTGAGTATCTTCAACCACAAAAACCGGGAAATTCTGATTTTTAAGCTGTTTAAACCAGATTTTGAAATAGTTCAAATCAAAGGCTGTTCTGTTCCAGGTCGCAGTACCATAGAGTACTTCCTGATTATAAATCTTGAGGATGGTTTCAAGATCATGTTCGGTCGCAGGTCGAATATCAAAATCAGGCATATTCTTGTTCTAGTAGAGGTGAGCTGAAATCACAGTTTAAAAAAAGCAGAACCGGAGTTCTGCTTTCGATCATACATCAATTAGAAATGATATTTCACAAGTGCGCTGACATTGTTTTCATCTTGATTTTTAAGACCAAACTTATTGTTCCACACTGAATGTTCAACACCGAGGTATAAACGGGTATCTGGAGAAATGTGTTTGCCCGCATTCCATTTCCACTGTGTAGTCCAGTTTAACTCGCTTGCTTGAGCGTCTTTTTCAGCAGTTGACCAATCAAGGAAGCCATCTACAAGAAAATCTTCAGCACCCAGTTTAAATGGCACACCATAGGTAAGCGTCATTTGATAATCGTCTTTATTGCCAAACACTTTTTCATTGTTTGCACGATAAAGATTTAAGCTTGCATATTGAAAGTATGGGATATCAAGGTCAAAGCCCACGCCATATAGGAAGTTATCAGCATTATCTGAACCTTCCCACGTTGTTGAAATAAGCACATCTTTCACTGGACCAAAGGCAAGTTTTTGGCCTGTAACTTCGCTTAAGCTTAAACGTGGTGATAACTCAAAGTACGTACTTTTAACATCATCGCCACCGCGCAGACGATCCATAAAGAAGAATACATCTGCATATTTAACTTTTGCAGCATATTCAACAGTTAAAGTAGTTTGCTGATCGTCTACAACTTCATAGTTTTCACCATAAAGACCTGTAACGCTAAAGTCCTGCCAAACTGGTTTCGCTTGAGCAAATGCTGCAGTTGAAGCCAATGCACAAAGTGCCGCAAGTTGTGTAAATTTCATTTAAATCTATCCCCCCGAGAAAGCAGAATAAGCATACAGATTAATAAGTAAAAATAAAGTTAAAAGTGATCGCTGACTTAAATATATTCCAGCCCCCATGAGTTGAATGAAGACGATCATCTTCCTCAGTTTTCATTGCGTTTCGCTGATACTTCTCTAAATTATTATTTTTTAAATAAAGTTGAATATGTAGTGCCTTAAAAGACTGAATGTATAACTAAAAATATAAAATCACTTCAATTTACGATGATTAACTTACAAAATCAGTAAAAAATAGGGGGGGATATACAGATTGTTTAGTAATTAATTTGGGCCTGAGGCTGAACAGCTTTGTTCTGTTTGTGTAATGAGGTTAGTTTGAAAATCTCAAATGACCGTCGTTTTATAAGCCTGTTCTCAGCCTCTTCAAGTGAGATTGAACGGTCTTATATTTCAATAAAAAATTATTTTGCAGGTTGTTATTTAAAATGACGAAAGAGTATTTTTCCCGGTTATGCAAAAGCAACTAAATAATGATAAAGCAAATGATCTATTCAGGACTGTAAGGCTGACTAGGCGCTGATCTTATAAGATAAATTATTAGGTAAAAGTGAGCTAATTTCGATAAAAAATACTTTTAATTCCTCCTTTTTTAGGTTTCCTGGTCGAGTGTTATTTAAGCGATTTATCGGTCTGGCTTAAAAATTATTTCAAATTAAATCATGTGAAAGGTTGTGAAATTTCCGTTTGAAAAATCCTGTATTTTTGAGCTGAGTAAGCAGTTGTCACAATGGATTATTCTTTTGCTAAAAAACCAAAATATCACTTGCATATTTCCAAGATACAGCCGATATTCAAGATATAAGGACACGATTCTGCAGACTCAAAAATGTGTTCATCATTCAAAATGGAGGGTGTGATTCCAATCATTTGAAGAAGTGAAATGCGATGTGAAACAGCAAGCTACAAACGTGCCAAGATAAAAAATTTTGCACTCAAAAGTTACAAAGATTGAGGATGGTAATATATGAATATTGAACTTCGTACCGATAACCACATTCAGAATAGTGATCGTTTAATTACTTATGTACGGGAAGAATTAAATCAAGAATTCCAGCGCCACAGCGAACGTATTACCCATTTTTCAGTCCATCTCAGTGATGAAAATGGCGCCAAAGGCGGCGATGACGATATTCGCTGTATGATTGAAGCGCGTCCTGCAGGCTTGAAACCTGTCGTAGTCAATCATCGTGGCCATAATGTCGATACTGCGATCCATGGTGCAATTGACCGATTGAAACGTAGTCTGGAACATGTGATCGAGAAAAAAGACAATGTTCGTCCTGGTGCTCTTGACCTAGCAGACACAGATACTGCGGATATCGAAGAGTAAGCCGAACTGATTTGAAAAAGCCCTGCGGGGCTTTTTTCGTATTAAACAAAAATATAGTTATGAGAAGCACAACAAATCCTGCTTTATTCGGCATAATAGTCGAAAACGAATCAAAGTGAGCTCCATCATGTTAACTGCGCAACAACAGCTTTTTGTGCAAGCACTCGAAGAATTAAATCTGGACCAGGTCAAACAGCTGCTGGCAGATGGACTCAACCCGAATTTTATTGATCATGACAAAGGCCCGGTGATTTCGGTCTGGTCAGATGGCCTGTTTAAATGGTGGGAAGAAGTGTGTGAGCTGTATGAAGCCGGAACACCACTTTCAGAAGATGAGAAACAGGCACGTTTGGCGGTACATTTACAGATTCTGGAAGAACTGATCCAGGCCAAAGTGAATCTGCATCTGTGGGATGCAGAAGAAATTTATGGTCCACTCTGGGATGCCGCAAGTGCCGCATGTGCACCTGCCGTACAGCGTTTACTGGATGAAAAAGTCGATCCAAATAGCAAAGATGAAGATGGCATGACTATTTTATCTTCTATTAGTGATCTATTCTTTGATTGTGATTTTGATGAAATCAACTGGTCAGAAGCTTTAGACGAAGAAAAACAGACGCTAGAATTGCTTCGCAAGCATGGCGCAAAAATGACCAAAGAACTCAGTTAAATTTTAATAAAGAGCTCCAACATGACAACATTAAAAACCTTGGGTTTGATTGCACTGGCCGGTTGTAGTGCACAGCTTTTCGCAGCAGATTTTGAATTTGATCGACCAGGTGAGGGTCTGAGTACTGGAATTACGCCAGTCGGAAATGTCGCTTGGGAGCAAGGCTTGCCTACAGCGCGTTATAGCAAGTCGGGCGATCAGACCGCGACCACACTCAGTGCAGATATGTTGTTACGTACCGGACTCAGTGATGATCTGGAATTGCGTTTAGGTTGGGCTGGCCCGACCTGGACCCAAGTGAAATCCAATGGCCAGACCGAAGAAGATGATGGTCTGGGCGATGTCAGTATTGGTCTGAAAAAGGCCATTGATCTGGATGATGACAAACTCAGTATGGCTTTGCTGGCCGAAGCCATCATTGCAACAGGCAATACCGGTTTCACTAATGAAGAAGATATTTACAGCTTAGGTTCTGTCGTGTCGTATCAATATAATGACTTGGTCAGTACCGCATTGACCATGCGTTATGAATGGCAGGACAGCAACTGGGCAGTGTCTGCGATTCCTTCTCTAGGCTACCGCATTACTGATCGCTGGTCAGGTTATTCTGAACTGATTTACCGTAAAGCTGAAAGTGTCGATAATCAATACGCGCTCGGTACCGGGGTTATGTATGCCTTAAACGACCGTGTCCAATTGGATGCGAATGTCGGTGTAGATCTGGATGGTGCAGATCGAAGTTACTTCTCAGGCTTAGGTTTCTCTGTGCTGTTCTAAGTTATTCAACTCACAGATGATGAAATACTCGCAGTTCCCGACCTGGGGGAAAATGCTTGCCCTGGTTATTTTGGGAAGCACCTTGTTCAGCAGTCCTGCTCAGGCGGAAACTGCATTGTTGTCTGCCGAGCAGGCTTTTCCTGTGAGCGTGATCTCCACCAGTCAGCAGCAGGCTGAACTGAGTTGGCAGATTCCAGACAACTATTATCTGTATCAGCATAAAATTGAAGTCCGGCAGGGCAACCAACCGGTGTCGTTTGAGTTGCCACCCGCTGAAGATTTATATGATGATAACTATGGACATACCCAGGTTTATTATCAGCAGTTAAAGTTTCAAATTCCGACTCAGGCGGGGCAATCCTATCAGGTCAGCTGGCAGGGCTGTGCCAAAGACCGGATCTGTTATCCGCCACAAACCATTCAGTTCAAGACCGATTTGTCTGGTCTGGTGCAATTTGAAGCTACCGGATCAGGAACAAAGCGTTTACTCGATCTGAATACTTCATCACTGCAACACAATACCCTATTTAATGCAGCGGACTCCTCAGAATCTACAGCAAATGAAATCTCTGCATCAGCCAACACACAAACTGAACCCTATGCAGCACAAGACCAGAAATGGTCAGCCCAACTGCTTGAACGCTCTTTGGGCTATGGGCTTTTGCTGTTCTTTGGCTTAGGCATTTTACTGGCTTTTACACCGTGTTCCTTGCCGATGTTGCCGATTCTGACCTCGCTGATTGTACGAGATAGTAAAGGCCTGAAAGCCTGGATGATTGCACTGACTTTTGTCAGCAGTATGGCCGCTGTCTATGCAGTACTTGGCCTAATTGCATCTTCGGCCGGCCTGAATTTTCAGCGCTGGTTGCAGCAACCGGGAACCCTGATCGCATTTAGCATCCTGTTTGTCCTATTTGCCCTGAATCTGTTTGGCCTGTTTGAAATCAAACTGCCGCAACGTCTGGTTCATCGTCTGGATCGGGCACAGGCCATGCAGCAGGGAGGCGGTCTGGTCAGTGCCGGTGTCATGGGCATGATTTCGGCGCTTCTGGTGGGGCCATGCATGACCGCACCGCTGGCAGGCGCATTATTGTTTATTTCCCAGACGCAAAGTCAGTGGCAGGGAGCTTTACTGCTGTTTACTTTAGGTTTTGGGATGGGCACGCCTTTATTGCTGGCCAGTATTCTGGGTGCACGGATTCTGCCTAAAGCCGGGCATTGGATGAATCAGATCAAAGTGCTCTTTGCCTTTATCATGCTGGCGCTGGCGCTGTATTTTATTCGCCCACTGATTTCAGAAGCCGCTTTACAATGGTTATCCCTAGCTTTGGGTATGACCTTCGTGGCTTATGTGCTGTTCCGGATTTTCTGGCATCGTACCGGTTTGAGATGGCTATATATCCTGTGTCTGGTACTGGCCGTGCCCTATATCGCTTATAGCCAATATCAGCACAGTCAGCGTTTTTTTGTGGAGCAGGCGAGCACAGAAGCCAAGTGGCATGTGGCACGTAGTGCAGCAGAATTTCAGCAGATTTTGGACAGGGCACCACAAGGGCAAAAGATTATTATTGATGTCTACGCCGACTGGTGTGTTGCCTGTCAGCCGATCGAACATCGTATTTTAAAATCTGCAGCGGTACAGCAGGCGCTTGCGCCATATTTCCTGATCAAGCTGGATTTAAGCCAATATAATGTCTCTCATCAAGCGCTGTTAAACCAATGGGAAATTCTCGGGCCGCCGACGTATTTATTCTTGAATGCGCAGCAGCAGGAAATTAGGGGTTTACGTTTAACCGGTGCTTTTAGCGAGGCAGAATTGCTGGCACAGCTGCAAGCACTGGCTCAAAGTGAAAATCCATAATTTAGTTCTTAAAAAAAGCTGAACCCGTTTAAGAAACCTGCATCTGTACTGGCACCGGTTCAGCATAAGCTTTGACCAGATTACGCTCACCGGCTTTGGCCTGATAAAGCGCCTGATCAGCCTGACTCAATAACTGCTGCGGGCGTAATTCCGCGCTAGAAATGGCAATCCCGAAACTGGCGGTCACCGGAATCAGCTCATCCTCATCACTGAAAATCTGCAATTGCTGAATGGCGATGCGGCAGCGTTCAGCCACTTGTTCGGCTTTTTCCAGACTGGTATTTTTAAGCACCAAAATAAATTCTTCCCCGCCAAAACGGCCGACTACATCACTTTCGCGCAATTGCTGATTCAGCACGGCACTCACTTCGACTAAGGTTTCATCACCCTTATGATGGCCATAGTGATCATTAATTTTCTTGAAATGATCCAGATCTAATAGCACTAAAGCATAATTGGGAGTGGCTGCGGCATTCAGTTTATCCAGACATTGGTTGATACTACGGCGGTTAAACAGATTGGTGAGCGGATCAATCTGGCTCAGCTGTTTGATCAGCTGCTCGCGATGACGCCATTGACTGAGCAGAATCTCGAATAACACCATGCAGACGGCCAGAATTGGCAAAATGAAATACAGCATCGATAACAGCCAGAAACCATTATAAAAAAGCTTGTCATCGATATTAAAGAGCGGTGAATAAGGTAATTGATGACTGAAACTTAAATAGGCACATCCGCCCAGAAAAATGGAGGCAGGAATCAGCATGCTATACACCAGCGTGCGATGAAACAGCACCAGACCGACCATAATTAAGCAGACGTAAGCGGTGGTAGCGACCGGACTGATCACGCCGACAATATAGGCATCCCGGCATAGCGAAACCACAAAGGTGCCGACTGCCAGATAGGGTAGATAACGTTCCAGCAGACGGTTGCCCTGAAATTTATAACAAGGATAAATCAGTAAGGCTAAAATCAATAAAAAACTGCCGTTCAGCACGACTTGTGAATGAACCCGTTCAATCTGTACATATTGCCAATACTCAGGATTGAATAAAACAAAGAGATCCCAGCCGAGCCAGGTCAGATGTACACCGCATCCCAAAGTCAGCATCAGGATGCATTTCTTCAGGATACGCCAGTTCATCACGACTTCATCTTCGACCAGATATTTCTTGATTCTGTGTCTTAGCACTTTTTCTAATACAGGCGATATTCGCTTCATGGTCCCGGTCTGACTTTAATTGTTATGGCAGATTTTTTAAGACTTATTGGATATTTATAGCTTTATTTACACAAGATAACATAAGTTTGAATGCTTGATAAACAACAATATTTAAAACATTTTTGTGATTTAGTTGATATCTGATCTGCTCATTCTTTGCCTATAGCATAAGTGATCTAGGCTATACCAAAGGGTTCTAATCAAAATTAAAGAGGTTAAGAGGCATACAGTTTTGTTCTAAATTCAGGATGATGTGTTTTATTTGTGCTAATTATTTCAATATGGTCAATCGTTAAAATGGCTGCATTGTTAGAAACAACCAAAGATAAAGAGCGAAGCCATGAAAGTTTTACAGATTGATTCCAGTATTTTAGGAGATGCTTCTATTTCGCGTCAGTTGACTCAGGCCGTGGTGGAACAATTGCAGCAAAAATATGCTGAGGCCATTGAAGTTGAGTACCTGGATCTGGCAGCACAGCCTATTCCCCATCTTACTGCCGAAATTTTAATGGGCCAGAATGCAGAACAGACGGCATTGGGCGAGGAAATTTTAGATCAATATTTACAGGCTGATGTCGTGGTGATTGGTGCAGCGATGTATAACTTCGGTTTGCCATCAACCCTAAAAGCCTGGATTGACCGGATCTGTGTCGCGGGACGTACTTTTAAATATACCGAACAAGGTCCTGTGGGTTTGGCGGGCAATAAGAAAGTGTATATTGCCAGCAGCCGTGGTGGTGTCTATGGCGAGCAAAGCCCGGCTGATTTTCAGGAGGCTTTCCTGAAAACCGTGTTTAACTTTACCGGTGTGAATGATATCGAAGTGATTCGTGCTGAAGGAGTGAACATGGGCGAAGCGGTTAAAGCCCAAGCATTGCAAACTGCATTGCAGCAAGTTCAGGCCATTTAAAACCTAAAACCTCTTTTCAAAGGGTCAGCTACGGCTGACCCTTTTTATATGCTAAATCATGCTTAATCCCGATCCAGACGATGGGCAAATTCTGCAAGATCGGTCAGCGCCTGTTTGGCTTCATCGAACCAGGCGCTGAACATCTGGAAGTTGTGCCACATGCCGGTATACAGTTTAAATTCGACCTCGACACCTGCCTGCTCCGCTTTTTCTTTAAAACGGCTAGCATCATCCAGCAGAATTTCCTTGGAACCCACCTGAATATGAATCGGTGGCAAACCAGTTAAATCGGCGAAAAAGGGAGAAACTTCCGGATCACCCCGATCAATCGAACGCGGCACATAATATTCAATCCCAGTTTGAACTGTTTCCAGAGACAGCAGGGCGTCATGCTTCTGGTTATAACGTAAAGATTCACTGGTCAACGTTAAATCCAGCAGTGGAGACAGCAGAATCAGACCGCTGACCTGTGGCAGACTTTCCTGCTGTATTTTAAGTGCCAGCGCCAAGGCTAGATTGGCACCGCAAGAATCGCCGGACAGAATGATATCTTTGGCCTGAACACCTTGATCTAGCAGCAGATTATAGACATCAAACAAGGCTTCCAAGGCTTCAGGATAGGCAGATTCGGGTGATAGTGGATAATCGACATGCAGCACCTGCATCTGGGTTCGAGCCGCAATTTGAGTCATAAAGGCGCGATGGGTATTTAAAGAACCTAAGTAAAATGCGCCGCCATGAATATGAAAAATCAGCTGGGTCGATTCCTGCTGCGGCTTAATTTCTTCCGCGCGCAGTCCGGCCAATCGAAGCGAGCGAATCTGTACTGTTTTATCCTGAGGAAAAAGTTTGCACATCTGTTCCAGTGCAATGCGCATCGAACTCGGTGGAAGACTGAATCTGCTCGGGGCACGAATGGCCGTTTTTAAAAAGCTTTCTGTAATTAATTGTTTCGTTAGCGGGCTTATCTTCATCTTCCTTCCATCTTTTTGTGCTTTTATTGATCGTATAGATTATTTACCAACCATATTTACAAGGTTACACTAAATAGTCACACCTAAAAATTGAAAAATTGTTGTGACTTTTTAATACTACATGGGTCTATTTTCAGACTAAGGAAATGAAGAAAAATGAAAAAAATAGCGCTTACGTTAGGACTACTAGGCTTATCTGCACTGGCTAATGCCGCGGATCCTTTAAATGGCACGGTATGGAAAACCATTGATGATAAAACCAAGCAGCCTAAGGCCATGGTTAAATTCACTGAACAAAAGAACGGCACTTTGTCAGCCAGTATTCAGTCTGTGTTAACTCCAGGTGAAGAAAATGCCTGCAAGAAATGTGAAGGTCCATATCACAACAAATCTCTGAAAGGCTTGACTATTGTTAAAGGTCTGAAAAATGCTGGTGGTACCAGTTATGACAGCGGTTCGATTCTTGATCCGCAATCTGGTAAGACCTATAAGTTAAAAGGCCAGCTGGCAGACGGTGGCAAGAAACTTGAGCTACGTGGTTTCATCGGCGTAGCGGCATTGGGTCGTAACCAGACCTGGATTCGTGCCAACTAATTTATTTTAAGCAGATATACAAAAGCCTGACCAATGTCAGGCTTTTTTTATGAGTGTTATTGAATATAAGATATTAGCCGGCTAAGCCACGATAAACTGTTTCATCAAAACCGGCAATAAATCCTGTAGAGGTTGCCAGTATTGGACGTTTGATTAAACTGGTATGGGTGGTTAATGCATTAATTAAGGCATCTTCACTCGACAGGGCGGTTTGTTGCTCTTCTTCACTAAGTTTACGCCAGGTGGTGCCTTTCTTATTCAGGACCACGTCCTGACCCAAGGCATCCAGCCAGGTTTTGATGGTTTCAGCGTCGATGCCCTGTTTTTTATAATCATGAAATTCATAACTCAGACCTTGCTCTGTCAGCAGATCAAAGGCTTTTTTCATCGAACTACAATTTTTAATTCCGTAAATTTTTAACATAGTTGCCATCTAAAAAATTTAAATCATGAACTAGCTTAACCAAATTGGCAGCAGCAAACCATGCAAAAGCAAATGAAAAAAAAGAAAAAATTTTAAATACCAGAAAAGTCATGTCATCAAAATGACATCAAGCAGCTTTAACATGAGCAGCAAGAAAAAGAACAATCTAAATAATAAGAAAAATAAAAATTTGGGAATAATAGAAATAGAAAACCCGCATTTAATCATCCTGATCATGCGGGTCTCAATCCAACGTCCAATGTCACATCCATGCAAAACAAGCTAAATCTATAGTCTGTTTTATTTTCGTCCTACGGCGTCCTGTCCTTATGTTGTCGTCCTGACATGTCCTTGTGCCGTAGCGCTATAATGCTATGTTATTACATTAAGATAAACCCAAAAAATACGTCATGTCATGTAAGAGATAAGCCTTAATTGAGTGAACGTATGTTCACTCAATTAAATAATGAAGATTATAGTTTGTAGTCGATGATCACGGGGGCATGGTCGCTAAACCATTGTTCTTTATAGACCCAGGCATTAACGGTTCGCTCTTTCCAGTCTGGAGAGCAGGCATGATAATCAATCCGCCAACCAACATTCTTGGCACGCGCCTGACCACGGTTTGACCACCAGGAATACAGCTCGGCTTCTTTACGCACTTCACGGAAAGTATCGACATAACCAAGCTCATCGTAGATATGATCCAGCCAGGCACGTTCATGCGGCAAGCAACCCGAGGCTTTCTGGTTACCCGACCAGTTTTTAATATCAATACGTTTATGCACGATATTATAGTCACCGCAGACAATCACCGATTTATTTTCATCGCGCCACTGTTTCAGAATTTTTGCGTATTCTTCCAGAAAGTGATCTTTACGTGCTTGCGCTTCATCGCCTGATGAACCCGAAGGCAGATACAGGGAACAGATCTGTACAGTTTGATCTAAACCCAAGTCAAATTCAGCGGCAATAAAACGGCCTTGTGAATCGGCCAGTTCAAAACCCAGGCCATCAGTTAAAGATACAAAAGGCAGACGGCTATAAATGGCCGTACCGGCATAACCCGGACGCTCGGCAGGAAACAGGTGCGTGTACCAGCCTTCAGGCTTGAATTTGTCCGTCCACTGCGCATGCGTGATCCGGCTTTCCTGCATGCAAATCACGTCGGCATCAGACTGTTCCATCCATTCCAATAGGCCTTTGGTGACAGATGAACGTAAGCCGTTGACATTAATTGAAACGACGCGAAGAATTTTTTGATCACCTGGATAGCTACTCTTTGGTATCATGCGCAAGTCTTACCTTAATTAATGGATTTAGGAGCACCTCATGTCAACGCCAGCTCAGTTTAACCCGCAAGCTTTTATCGAACTCGCATTATCACGCGGTGTGCTTAAATTTGGTGAGTTTACTTTAAAATCGGGGCGTGTGAGTCCCTATTTTTTTAATGCGGGTCTGTTGAATGATGGTGAAGCCTTGACCCTGCTGGCTTCTGGCTATGCAGCGAAACTGACTGAATGTGATCATGTTGAAGTGATTTTTGGCCCTGCCTATAAAGGCATTCCTTTTGTGGCAGCAACTGCTGTGGCTCTGTCGCAAAATCATGGGGTAAGTGTGCCGTGGGGTTTTAATCGCAAAGAAGCCAAAGACCATGGCGAGGGTGGCGTATTGGTCGGTGCTTCTGTAGCAGGTAAAAAAGTCTGGATCATTGATGACGTAATTACTGCAGGAACAGCGATTCGTGAAGTCGTCACTATTTTGAAGAATGCCGGTGCTCAAATTGCTGGAGTTTTGGTAGCGCTAGACCGCCAGGAAAAAGGTCAGGGGGATTTATCTGCGATTCAGGAAGTGCAGCAAGAGCTTGAGATTCCTGTACATGCCTTAATTACCATGAAAGATTTAATGGACTATCTGGAAGCGAAAGGCGACCTAGAAGCTTTGGCGAAAATGGAAGATTACCGTGTTAAATACGGGATCTAAGCCCGGATTGGCATAGAAAAGGAAGCGTGAGCTTCCTTTTTTTATAGATACTCAATTTGTTAAACATTTGAAATCTATTATCTCTGTCTATTCTTGTAAGCATTGGCTTACATCGATTCCAGCACTTTGCGGCTGTTTTGAATAGTGGAAATTTCCTATGATAGCTTTAACAGGAACAGGAGGTTCCACACAAGAATAACAATAGATAAATACAAGGAAAGTAAGGTACGACAGGAGTTATACCAAGCGAACCCATACGGAAAACCCCTGGCAGATGCCAGGGGTTTTTCATTTCTATTTCTTTATAGAGCAACGCTTACAACAGCAATGATTCAGAACATGATTCTTAAAAATTCACTGTTAATGAGCTAAATAGAGGAGTAGAAAACCTTTCACCAAAATTATGAATCTTCAGAGCTAAAAAAAGCACCTGAAGGTGCTTTTTCTTATTGCTGTGCTAAATTATAGCGCAACGATATTGATCGCATTCGGACCTTTTTGACCATCAACCACGCTAAAAGAAACGCGCTGACCTTCAAACAAAGTTTTGAAACCAGAACTGCTGATTTCTTTAAAGTGTGCAAAAACGTCAGGACCTGATTCTTGTTGAATAAAACCAAAACCTTTAGTTTCGTTAAACCATTTTACTGTACCGGTAACTGTAGTAGACATAATATAACCTGTTAAATTTTAATAATTTTAGTCATGCAAATGACTATGGATAACTTGGAAAAACAACAAGAATTGAAATAAAGATCTGAAAAAACTGAGGATTATAAATAATACTGCGGCACTTAAAGAAGCTTAACTAAACAACGCTTTTTTCTAGTTAAAGACAGCATAGCCTAAATCAGAAAATATTCAAGTTTTTTATATTTATTATTTATTTTTCTTATAAAAGTGGCTCAATTCTTCTTTTTTTAAAGAATTTCAACCTGGTTTGCTTGAGCTTTACCGGTCGCATTTGAGCTTTAACGAAGCTAAACAATAAATACACGTTGTGTTTACGTTACTTTATGTTAATCAGAATCGTTCAGTACTCAGCAAGATTTTACTAAGTCAGTGTATTTTATAACTTTGGGTAAATTAACATTTGTAGCTTTAAGATAGTTATCGTCATTGCTCATGTATAAAAATCTACCTATATTAAAATTCAATTGGAAAAATTAACTATAAGAATTTCTTAATTTTAATTTAAAACCAAATACGAGTGAGTCTCATGGATTACTGGAACAGTGTGTTACTTATATCCATCATCACCATGGTTGGACTGGCCATGATCATCCTGTTTGTCGGATGTAAAATGTGGAAGAACTTGGTGGTTACTTTACTGATTGCCACCTTGATTGGATTTCTGATTGTATTTGCGATCAATTTTATTTTTGGCGATCGTCTTCAATTTCTATGGGGTGCCCCTGAGACTGGTGATAGTAATTTTATGCTGGAAATGGGGCTGCTGAGCCTGTTAATTGGCGGTGTGAGTACCTTTATCATTATGTTAGGCACTTTGGTTGCTAAAAGTAACAGTGGAAATCAAGGCGATGAAGACTAGTTTTTCGCAAAATAACAAGTCTCTTAATGAGCGGGAAAGTGCAGAAAAACATCGCATGTACAGTTCATAGGCTTAAAAAATCTTTCTCAGCCAAATGTATAGTGCCATAGCGCTACGGGGCATAAATGGAGCTTCATATCCCGTAGCTGCATAATTTTCTGTATCAAAAATTTAGAACATCATTCTTAGACCTGCACCATAGATCCAGCCTTTTTCAGAATCAGAGCTTTGCTGCCAGGCTGTCTGTTTGTTGCCTTTACTATATTCATAACCCACTTCCAGATAAGGCATGAGCTTTTTGCTCAGTTCATAGCGTGTTTCCAGGCCCAAGGTGGCATGACTAAGGCCGGTTTTTTTCGCATTCGCTGCCTGATCATTCAGGATGACATCCAGTTCGACAAAGGGTTGCATAATCAGTTTCTGAGTCAGTAACAGGTCACGCTCTGTTTCCAGTTTTAATCCGACAAAGTCATCTTCACCAACATAAACATGAGCATCCGTTTCGAAAAAGTAGGGGGCCAGGCCATGTAGCCCAAATACTGCATCGAAGCGCTCGTTCTGCTGTTGTGTAGCAGGCTCGGCTAAATTTTCCTGTCGATAGCGCACCCCGGTCTGCACATCCCAAAAATCGGAAATATTTCGGCTATACAACACTTTGGCATCATATTCGGCCTGACGGGATTCATGTTTGTCGGCTTCTAGCTTGAGAACGATTTTATTTTCATCCGTGCCGACTCTGGCCTGGTTCTTGGACTTGAATGCTCCATTTCCCTCTGAACTATGCTGCCATTTCTGGTCCAGAATAATCTGGCTATAAATCTGTGCGCCATGTTCTTTACGATGATCATGTTCGCTGGCAGAACTGACTGAATTTTTTGGTGTGCTCAGTGCATGCTGTTGATGCAATAACTTTTGTGGCGGTTGATAGGATGCGCCATCTGCAGTTTCAGTATGCTGTGCGTGGTTATCAGCCATGTTTTGCATGGCATGATGCCCGCTATGATGCTGATGTTCATTATGATCCGTATGCTCGCTAGAAGCTGCCGCAAAAATACTCAGACTGCTTAGGGTAAGTGCACTGCTGAGCACTGACTTTACCAAAAGATTAGTGATGTGCATGGCTTTCTCCTTGAACAGCTGCTGGCTTTGATGGCATTTTTTGTGAAGAAGGGTGAGATGCTTGATCTTCGTCAACCTGTGCCACAATCAGCTTGTTCATCATACCGGCACTCATGTGATAGAGCAGATGGCAGTGAATTGCCCATTCTCCCAGTTCGTCTGCTGTGAGCAGGGTAGTCACCGTTTTCCCGGGCGGCACAATCACAGTGTGTTTATTTGGCATATTTGCAGCAGACTGACCATTTTCCAGCTGCATAAACATGCCATGCAAATGCATCGGATGGGCCATCATGCTGTCATTGATAAATTTCAGCCGGATCCGCTCGCCATATTTCACCTGAAGTGGTTCGGCATCACTGAATTTTTTACCATTCATGGTCCAGATATAGCGCTCCATGGTTCCACCCAGACGAATTACCAGTTCACGTTCTGCTGCACGGGTATCAGGTTGCGGTGTCAGGGCTTTGAGGTCTTGATATTGCAAGGCTTTGTGCCCTGCAGGCGTAGACATATTGGCCCAGCCCTCAACCGGCTGTTGAGACTGATGGGTTTCGGAGATGGCACTATGACTGGCATGCATGGTGTGCTGGGCATGCTCATCATGCTTAGGCGTACCTGCTTTAGATTGTGTGGTCTGATTGCTATGTGCGTCATGTGACATATCATGTTGTTCGCCATGTCCCATATCTTCCATGGTCAATAAGGCACGAGGGCGCGGTATTGGTAATTGAACCGGCGCTGCGGTTTTGCTTGAATCAGTTGCCTGATGCAGACTGCCAATGGCAAAGCCTGAGCGGTCGATCGATTCCGCTTCAATCTGGTAATGCGCTGCAGTGGGTTCCACAATCACATCATAGGTTTCAGCAGTTCCAATCCGGAATTCATCTACAGCGACCGGCTGCACAGCTTGTCCATCGGCGCTGACCACGGTCATTTTCAGCTGGGGAATACGCACATCGAAAAACGACATGGCTGAGGCATTAATAAATCGCAGGCGGACTTTTTCATTGGGCTGGAAATGGCCACTCCAGTTTTGTTGCGGCGTTTTTCCATTGACCAGAAAGGTATAACCGGTAACATCAGAGAGGTCGGTTTTCAGCATACGCATCTGATTCCACATCTTGCGGTCTGTCCAGGTGGCCTTGAGGCCGTCACGTTTTACCTGCTTAAATACATCGCCAACGGTTTCGCGCTGGTTCTGATAATATTCGGCCGATTTTTTTAAATTGTTCTGAATCTGCTGGCCGCTTTGTTCGTGAAAATCTGACAGCATCACCACATAATCCCGCTCGGTTTGTTCATGTGGAGGTAGTAATGTCTGTGCTTTGGGGCGAATCACCAATGCACCATAGAGGCCGTCCTGTTCCTGACCTTTGGAATGTGCGTGATACCAGTAGGTGCCGTTTTGACGAACCTTGAAGCGATAAGTAAAAGACTGTTTCGGTTTGATCCCCTGAAAACCGTTAAATCCGGGGACACCATCCATCAGCCCGGGCAGGAGCAGGCCATGCCAGTGCAGCGAGGTATCCTGATTGTTCAGGTTGTTTTGTACATGAATCACCGCATCATCACCTTCTTCAAATTCCAGCAAGGGTGCAGGGAATTTTCCGTTTACAGTGATACGCTTGACCGCCTTTCCGGTGAGATTGATCGGGCTTTCATCAATGACCAGATGATATTCTTTTACGGCTGCAAACAGGGTAGACGACCAGATGAGACCGAAGCCCAGACACAGGCTTTGACTGATTTTAAGCAACATAACTTAATCCTTAATGAATAAAAAAATTTAAAAATTCAGGATTAAGCTTTGGGTGGGCGTAAGATTTCTTGCCAGTAACCGGCAAGGTGCTTGCCATGATAGGCGGAAAGACGAATTTTTTCTGGATAACTGCGATCAGGCACGCTTAACTCGGGCGCTGCAATGGGCAGGCTGGTGATTAGGCTCTGGCAAGCAGTAGTGCCGCAATCCAGGCAGTCTGGCGAATGCTGGGTGCTGTCACTAATACAATCCGACTGTACCAGATTCTGATCTTGATGATGATCAGTCTCATGCAGAGAATGAGAGGCGGTCGGTTTTTTCATTTCCAGACAATGAGGATTCGTTTTTTCAGACGGCATAACCAGATGCATGGTGTTTGCAGATGCGACAGACACACTGCTTCAGCCTATGGCAAAAACCACAAGCATCACCAACCAGATCTGTTTGACGAGCCGTATGAGCAAAAGTACACCCTGAAAAAATGCGCTGCATGTTTGAGCAATAAAAGCATAAACGCAGTAACTCAAATTAGCAAATTCTGGACAAGATTATTTTTTAGGTCACCTACATACTACTTTTTTCATAGGTTCAGGTTTCAGTTTCGCACTTTTCGCATTTTTTACAGTCTAGCAGCATCCCGAGTTTTTCTTTACGTCCTTGCTCGGTCATCACCCATGGGCGATTTTGCCAGGGCGGGGTATGCCGCACATGCTGGCCATGTCCGCAGGCCAGCTCTGCAACCCAATGCTGTTCCTCATCCAGGTGAAAACCGATAATGGCCTGTTGCATGGCAAACCTCCTGTGGGCTCAATCTGTCTCAGTACCTATATAAAATAAGTCATGCAAAATCACCATAAACAAAAGAATCGACACAAGCTATACTCCTTGCCAAGTCATTTTTTGAAAAAGAGCAGAGACACATGCGCGTACTTGTTGTGATGGATCCCATTGAAAATGTAAACCTGAAGAAAGACTCGACCATGGCGATGCTATGGGCAGCAGCACGTCGCGGGCATGAACTCGGTTATGCATTGCAGCAAGATTTATATATCGACCAGGGTAAAGCCTTTGGTCTGATCGCGCCGTTACAGGTATTTGAAGACTACGACCATTATTATGAACTTGGCGAAAAACAAAAAGAGTCGATCGCTGCTTATGACGTTGTCTTGATGCGTAAAGATCCGCCTTTTGATATGAACTTCGTCTATACCACTTATATTCTGGAGCAGGCAGAGCGCGAAGGGGCATGGATCATCAACAAACCGCAAAGCCTGCGTGACTGTAATGAAAAACTGTTCGCGACCCAGTTCCCGCATCTGCAAGTTCCGACCTTGGTGACTTCGCAGCAAAGCCTGATCCGTGAATTTCTCAAAGAACAGGTCGATGTCATTGTAAAACCGCTGGATGGTATGGGCGGCACCGGGATTTTCCGCCTGTATCAGGATGGCATCAACATCGGTTCAACCATTGAAATGCTGACCAATAATGGTACCCAGCCGATTATGGCGCAGCGTTATATTCCGGAAATTGTCGAAGGCGATAAACGCATCCTGATGATTAATGGTGAGCCAGTGCCGTATTGTCTGGCCCGTATTCCACAAAATGGTGAAGTGCGTGGTAATCTGGCCGCGGGTGGCCTAGGTGAGGCACGCCCCCTGACTGAAAATGACAAAGCCATTGCAGCAAAAGTAGGGCCGTATCTCAGAGAAAAAGGTCTGGTCTTTGTAGGGCTGGATGTGATCGGAAATTATGTTACTGAAATTAATGTAACCAGTCCAACCTGTATCCGTGAAATTGACACCCAGTTTGGCACCTCGATTGCAGATGATCTGTTTGCCGTGCTGGAAGCGGGGCAGGCCAATCAGGTTTAAAAGCAAAATCAGGTGAAAAAAGAGTCTGCTTGCAGGCTCTTTTTTATTTTTTCATTGGGAATCGCTTATTTAGGATAACGCTTAAATAAAAATGCCGTCATTACGATGCCCAGCATCGAAAGGCAGACAGTGATAATCGCAAGATTGGCCCAGTATTGGGTGGCAGATATCAGCGCAGCGCTCAGGGTCGGTATAAAAAACTGTGCGCAGGCTGAGATTTGTAACACCAGACCCACACTGGCCGCCGCCGCATAAGCACGTGGTGCATAGTGCAGGGTAATCGTAAAAACAGTGGTCGGGATCATCCCGCCAATCAGTGAAAACAGCACGGCACTGACAACCTGCAATTCAAATGAGAGCCAGGAATTTGCGGCAAATACTAAGTAACTGCTGCAGAGCATTGCCACAAATCCGGTGCTCAATAAGGTGTGCGGTCTATAACCCTGTTGCAGCAACATGCCTGCGCCAAAAGTGCCCCCCAGATTGGCCAGCACAACCATCGAGACCAGCATCCCTGCGCGTTTTAAGTCCAGCCCCTGTTCCACATACAGCGTAGGCAGAAAGCCCGTGACAGTAATCCATTGACTGGTATAACAGGCAAAAATAATCGCCAGACAGATAATGGGAGGATGGGTCAGGGTAATTTTAACAATCTGCCAGAATGAGGTATTTTCCGTAGCTGCCTGGGTAGAGTCTGGCTGTGTTACCAGTACAGGTTCAATATTTAAATATTTTTTAATCATGACAGCAATGACAAGGCACAGGCAGCCCAAAATGGCCCAGATCGTTTGCCAGTCCAGATATTCAAGCAGGAGAGGAATCGTCAATACTGCCAGACTGACACCGATGCCCATATAGGAACTCCAGAGTCCCATCTTGAAATTCAGTGTTTCAGCGCGGCTGGTACGTTTTAAAATGGCTGGCGCGCACAAGGAGATGGTTAAAAACCCGATTCCTTCCATAAAGCGCAATACATATAAAGTGGCAGGCTGCGTAATCCAAAGTCCGGCAAGACTGCTCAGCCCTAAAATGATTAAGGCCATGATCAGGCAGCGCTTTAATCCTATTTTTTCCGAGAAGGCGCCAATGCATAGCGCAAACAGCATTCCGGCGGCCTGCACCAACGCTAATGAAAAACCAGCCTGAGTAAAACTCAGGTTTAAATCCTGCTGCAACACAGGAATCACGGCCGAAAGTTTGCCGACATGGATCGCAGCCAGATAACCGGCCAAGATAATCCATACATCACGAAATGATATTTTTGACATCTATCCGAACTGAATCCATTTAAACCCTCTACTTATGTATCAAGCATCCTTCATACATGAATATGAATAACATGAAATTTTTATAAAATTTATAGGATTTAAGCCTAAGATTATCGGCCAATGATAGGAGAGGAGGTGAACGGGAGAAAAAGGGAGATGGCTGTAAATAAAGCGCTCTTCGTGGCAAAGTTATTGATAATATAATGAGAAAATCATTTAAAATTGATATGATATGTCACTTAAGTCGAAGGAAAAGTGCAGACCTTATAAATAAAACGAGTCTAAACTTGGAATTTGCGTGAAAAAAACAATTAAAGCCTTGTTGAAATAAAGTAAATAAACTTTCATGGCCTGAGGTTTGTGATTACAATTGATTACTTAAATCAGATTTCCTGCTCCATTTTTTGAATTGAAGAATTAGACCGTGACCGATGCTCAGCAAAAACAGCCTAAACATGTCATGATGATGGCCGCAGGTACAGGTGGACATGTGTTTCCAGCGTTAGCTGTTGCCAAAGACTTACAACAACAAGGTATACAGGTTTCATGGTTGGCCACGCCCGCAGGCATGGAAAACCGCCTGTTAAAAAACCAGAATATTCCCATTTATCAGATTGATATTCAGGGTGTGCGTGGCAACGGTTTTGTACGTAAGGCCTTGGCGCCTTTTAAAATTATGAAAGCCACCTTCAGTGCCATGAAATTCATGAAACAGCTTAAGGTCGATGCCGTGGCAGGCTTTGGCGGCTATGTGGCAGGCCCGGGTGGTTTGGCCGCACGTATCTTAGGCATTCCGGTGCTGATCCATGAACAGAATGCAGTTGCCGGTTTTACCAATACCCAATTGTCGCGTGTGGCAAAGACGGTGTGCCAGGCTTTTCCAAATACTTTTCCGGCCCAAGAAAAAGTCGTGACTACAGGTAATCCGGTACGACAAGAAATTAGCGAAATTTTAAATCCGTCCTGGCGTTATCAGGAGCGTGACAAGGCAGGACTACCCTTACGTATTCTGATCGTTGGTGGGTCTTTGGGGGCGCAAGCCTTAAATGAACGGGTTCCAGAAGCTTTAAAGCAACTCAATGTGCCATTAAGCGTCTATCATCAGTGTGGGCAAAACCATGCCGAAGCGACCCGGGCACGCTATGAAAATGCACCGGCCAGTCTACAAGTTGAAGTACAGCCCTTCATTGAAGATATGGCCAACGCCTATTCTGATGCCGATCTGGTGATTTGCCGTGCCGGAGCTTTGACTGTAACTGAAATTGCCACTGCCGGGGTGGCTGCGATTTTTGTGCCGCTTCCAAGTGCGGTGGATGATCACCAGACGGCCAATGCTGGTTTCCTAGCCAATATCAATGCGGCAAAGATTTGCCCGCAGGCCACGATGACCCCGGAAAGTTTAAAAACATTATTAGAGCCGATGCTGAATCGCCAACTGTTAATGGAAATGGCCGTGAAAGCACGTCGACAGGCTCAACCCGATGCGACTCAACATGTGGTCCGTTTAATTCAAGAATTGTAATCCGAGTAAACTATGTCTCCAACAACCCCAGCTGAACAAGCGAAAAAGTTAATTAAAGTGCCGGAAATGCGCCGTATCAAACACATTCATTTTGTGGGGATCGGTGGTGCAGGCATGTGTGGTATTGCGGAAGTGCTGAAAAACCAGGGCTATAAAGTTTCCGGTTCAGATATTAAGGCATCCAATACCACCGCACAGCTGGAAGCGAATGGCATTAAAGTCTATATCGGACATACTGCAAATAATATTAAGGGCGCCAACGTGATCGTGGTCTCTACCGCGATTGATAAAGAAAATCCGGAAATTAAAACCGCGATTGAAAACCGTATTCCTGTGGTTCGCCGTGCGGAAATGCTGGGTGAACTGATGCGTTACCGTCATGGTATTGCCGTTGCCGGCACGCATGGCAAGACCACGACCACCAGTCTGATCACCTGTATGCTGGCTGAAGAAAACATGGATCCAACCTATGTGATCGGTGGTTTGCTGAACCGTACCGGTATGAACGCAGCCTTGGGCGCCAGCCGTTATATCGTGGCCGAAGCCGATGAATCAGACGCCTCTTTCCTGCACCTGGAACCGATGGCTGCCGTGGTGACCAATATTGATGCCGATCATATGGATACCTATGGTGGTAGCTTTGATGTCCTGAAAGATACCTTTATCCAGTTCCTGCAAAAACTGCCATTTTACGGCTTGGCCGTAGTCTGTGGTGATGATGCCAATATCCGTGAAATTATGCCGCGGATTGCACGTCCATTACTGACTTATGGCTTCAATGAAGACAATGACATTCGCGCAGTAGATGTTGATCAGGATGGCATGCAAACCCACTTTACCGTATTGCGTAAAGAGCGTGAGCCATTACGTGTAACTGTCAACCAGCCAGGTTTGCATAATGTGCTGAATGCCTTGGCCGCGATTGGTATAGCAACCGATGAAGGCGTGTCTGATGCTTCAATCTGCCGTGCACTGGAAGGTTTCAGTGGTGTGGGGCGTCGCTTTGAAGTTCAGGGTGAGTTTGCGATTGAGGGCGGTGACGTAAAACTGGTGGATGACTATGGTCATCATCCAAAAGAAGTCGAAGCGACGATTAAAGCCGCGCGTCAGAGTCATCCAGACCGTCGCCTGGTGATGATGTTCCAGCCACATCGTTTTAGTCGTACCCGTGACTGTTTTGATGATTTTGTGGAAGTGCTTTCGACTGTAGACCAATTGTTGTTGCTGGATGTTTATCCTGCCGGTGAAAAACCGATTGTCGGGGCGGATAGCCGTAGTTTAGCCCGCAGCATTCGTTTACGTGGCGAAGTTGAGCCGATTCTGGTTGATGCGGCGGACGGCAACCTGAATCAGATCATGAGAAAAGTATTGCAAGCAAATGACTTGTTATTAACCCAGGGCGCAGGTAATGTTGGAGCAATCTCAGTCGAACTTGCACAAAATCACTTATATATAAAATAGTCATCTTGTGTGACTGAATTGAATTGACCAGATTGAAAAAAGTTTAAGGATATAAACGTGTCAAATGCTTCAAAATTCGGAAAAGTTGCCGTGTTGCTTGGTGGTAAATCTGCAGAGCGTGAGGTTTCTCTAGACAGTGGTACGGCGGTACTTGAGGCATTAGTGCGTTCAGGGGTCAATGCGGAAGCGTTTGATCCGCAGGAGCGTAGTGTCACAGAATTGGTGAATTATGATCGTGCGTTCATTGTATTGCATGGACGTGGCGGGGAAGACGGCCAAATTCAGGGCGCACTGGAATGGTTAAACGTGCCGTATACCGGTACCGGTGTACAAGGTTCTGCGATCGGCATGGACAAGGTCAAGACCAAGCAGGTCTGGCAGGGTTCGGAATTGCCGACAGCACCGTATCGCATTGTCACTAAAGACTCTGATGCGACCGACATTGTTAATGCTTTAGGCTTGCCTTTGATCATTAAACCAGTGCATGAAGGTTCCAGTATCGGCATGAGCAAGGTCGAAAAAATTGAAGACTTTGCCGAAGCAATTGCCAAGGCAACTGAACATGATGCTGTGGTGATGGCAGAAAAATGGATTACCGGCCGTGAATATACCATTGTGGTTTTAAATGGTCAGGCGCTGCCTGTGATTCGTCTTGAACCACCTCAAGATGTCGCTTTCTACGATTATGAAGCGAAATATCAGCGTAATGATGTGCAATATGGCATTCCATGTGGCTTAACTGAAGCTGAAGAGCAGCAGTTAAAAGCCTTAAGTTTGCGCGCATTCCAGGCAGTCGGTGCCAGCGGTTGGGGCCGGATTGATGCCATGCAGGATGAACAGGGCAATTTCTGGTTGCTGGAAGTGAATACCGTACCGGGCATGACCAGTCATTCCCTGGTGCCAAAAGCGGCAGCTGCAGTCGGTTACAGTTTTGATGAGCTGTGTGTTGCGATTCTGGAACAGACCTTGACTGGTTCGGCACACTAAATATGGCTCAACTTCCTGTTTCCATGCGCCGTAAACGTGCTGCGATTACTTCAATTCACGACAAGCCGCCAACACGCAAAGAAAAGCTGACCAATTTTGGTGGCTGGTTATTGTTGTGTATTGCGGTATTGGTGCTGGCCTTTGGAATATTGGGCTTATATAAAGTCATGACCAATAGTGACGTGGCAGAGCTGGGCGTGATAGGTACGCGCTCGGCTGCTGAACAGCGTCAGGTCATGCAATATGTGTCACCGATTGTGACTGAAAACTATTTTACTTCGGATCTGGAAGCGATCCGTGATCGTACCCTGGAATTGTCCTGGGTAGATCGGGTCGTGGTGTCCCGAGCTTGGCCAAATGGCATTCGGGTGCGGGTGATGCCGCATCATGCGATTGCGCGTTGGGGAACGGGACGTTTATTGAGTGACAGTGGTGTGATTTTCACGGAAGTCACACCCAAGAATTATCAGGCATTACCGTTACTACATGGGCCGGCGAGCCATGCAGAAACCATGATGCGTCGTTATAATGAAATTAATCAATTATTTTTGCCACAAGGCATTCGTCTAAAAGAATTATATCTCACCGAGCGAATGACCTGGTTTATGCAGTTTGATTCGGGTTTAAGAATAATTGTGGATAAAGATCAGACCATGAGCAAATTACAACGCCTGAGCCATCTGTCTCAGAGTGATTTGAAGCCGGTCTGGTCTAAAATTTCGGCCATCGACCTGCGTTATCGCAATGGATTGTCGATCCAGTGGAAAAATTCAATTCCGCCTAAAATTGTAAATGGACATTTTATTGTAACCATCGATGACACGGGCGTTGAGAATAAGGTAACAGTAAAGCCATAATGACCGGCTTTAAAAAATAGAGGCATTTAAAGCCATAAATCTAACAAACACGTAATGGTAGTAGTGAATAATGAGTGAAGCTGTTCCCTCGGTTGTGGCGATTGACATTGGGACACACAAAGTTTCAGTTTTGATTGGCAAGGTACACGCGCCAGACAATATCCAAGTGATTGGTATGGCCACCGCTCGTAACCGAGGCATGAGTAAAGGGAAAATTGTCAGTCTCGATAAAGTTATTACTGCAATTAAAAATGCCGTTCAAGAAGCAGAAGATATGGCGGAATGTCGTGTACATTCTGCCTGGGTCTCTATTCCAAGTGCCGAATTAAAAAGCTTTTATGCTTCAGGTCGCACCTCGATCGACAATAGCGAGCATGCGATTACCACCAGTGAAGTGGTGCGTGCACTGGAATTGGCCAAAGCTAGTCATTTGACTTCAGATCATTATCTGGTCAGTGCTGTGCCTCTGGGTTTTGAGCTGGATGATTCACCGGAATGGGTGCTAAACCCGATTCGTATGTCGGCACATAGCATGACCGGGCATTATCATCTAATGATGCTGCCAATCAGTACCATGCAGAATATTGATCGCGCCCTGAAAGGTGCCAATATTGGCGTGGAAAAAATGGTGGTGTCGAGCTTGGCCACTGCTGAAGCCAGCCTGCTGAAAGACGAAAAAGAATATGGCGTGTGTCTGGTGGATATCGGTGCTGGCACGACCAATGTTGCGGTGTATGTAGATGGTCGTTTGGCCTTAACCCATACCTTTCAGCGTGGCGGTGAACATGTGACCCGCGATATTGCAGCAGTATTGCAAACCACGACCGAAGAAGCTGAACGTCTGAAATTATTGTATGGCTGTGTCGACCTGAAAGTGGTCAAGCCGGATCATATGATTCAGTTCCAGGGGATTGATGGACCACAAACCATCAGCCGGATTGAACTGACTGAAATTATTATGGCTCGTTATGAAGAAATTCTGGGTCTGGTACGTGATGAGCTGGTGAAAAATGGTGCCATCCAGGGCTTGTATCATGGTGTGGTATTGACCGGTGATGCCAGTCATATCGAAGGGATGGTGAGTTTTGTTCGCCGTACCATGGGGGTCTCGGCGCATTTAGGTAATCCGCCGACTCAGGTGTATGCAGACGAACAACATCAGGCTGCTTTACGTCGCTCGCAATATAGTACGGTGGCTGGCTTGCTGATGTTTAGTCAGAGTGATACCCAGGACACGATTGTGGAACAGGATGATGTAGAGCAGTTGTCATTGGCTAAGCGGGTCAAAAGAGCCTTGTTTGGCTTTAATGACACCCTGAAATCAATCTTTTAAGTCGATTTTTATTGTGAATATTGTTGGGAAGATGTAGTTAATCGGGCTTGTACTTGACAAGTGAACGCATGAGCAGCATTCTTAAAAACAATTTTATTAAGATTAAGGCAGTATACGGGCTTAGTGACTGCCAATTATGAATTAGGAATTTTATAGGTCATGGCCTCATTTGAATTTTTCGAAGACGATCATAGCGATAGCAATGGTCAAGCCCGTTTCACTGTGTTTGGTGTAGGTGGTGCGGGTGGTAATGCTGTACAACATATGTTGCAGTCCGATATCCAGGGCGTAAAGTTTGTTTGTGCCAATACGGACAAGCAGGCATTGGATCGCATGGAAGCCGAATTTAAAATTCAGCTGGGCGAGCAAAGTACCCGTGGTCTGGGTGCAGGTGCAAATCCGCAAGTCGGCCAGACCGCAGCAGAAGAAAGCCGTGAACTGATCCGCCAGCAGCTTGAAGGGACCGATATGGTCTTTGTTACTGCGGGTATGGGTGGTGGTACTGGTACTGGTGCAGCGCCAGTCGTGGCTGAAATTGCGAAAGAAATGGGTATCCTGACAGTTGGTGTCGTGACCACGCCATTTAACTTTGAAGGCAAACGTCGTTTACAGTCTGCTGAAAAAGGTATTGAAGCGCTTGAGCAACATGTAGACTCATTGATCATTATTCCAAACCAGCGTCTATTGAAAGTCTTCCGTGATATTTCAATGAAAGATGCATATAAAAAAGCGGATGATGTTCTGCTAAATGCAGTACGCAGTATTTTTGATTTGGTAGTCCGTCCAGGTCATATCAACCTTGACTTTGCTGACTTGAAAACAGCCATGAGCACACGTGGTTATGCCATGATGGGTGTCGGTCTGGGTCGTGGTGAGAACCGTGCACGTCAGGCTGCTGAACAGGCAATCCGTAGTCCATTACTCGACAACGTGACTATCATGAATGCCAAAGGTATTCTGATCAACGTGACCGGTGGCGATGATGTGACTTTCGGTGAAATTGAAGAAATTACCGATGTCGTGAACCAGATTGTCGATTTAGATGAAGGTCAGGTATTCTACGGTACCGTTTTTGATCCGGATGCGCGTGATGAAATCAGCGTGACTGTGATTGCAACAGGTCTAACCCGTCATGCAGCGGATTCAGTTGAACCGACCAAACGTACTAATGTACAGGCAACTCGTCCAGCAGCAGCTGCACAGGCTGTGGTGGAAGATGATGATGTACCGGCAATTCAGCGTCAGCAACATGAAACAGGTGCAGCAGCGAATCCAGCGGCAACTTCAGTTTCTAGCCCGCGCCCAACGCCAATGAGTATTCAGGATTATCTTAAGAATCAACAGCGTAAATAACATGTAACATCATGTGTTTAGCTGGATTAGACAGGAAAGGTGGCTTTTAAGCCACCTTTTTGTTTTTTATCAATGTCCAAATATGCTAACGTATAGCGGTTTTATAGATGAACAGATGATAAAAGCATGTTGAAACAACGTACCCTGAAACGTGTCGTGAAAGCGAGCGGAATCGGTCTTCACAGTGGGCAAAAAGTCATGATTAACTTTGTGCCGCACCATGCCGATGGGGGAATTGTGTTTCGTCGTATTGACCTGAATCCGCCGGTGGACATTCCTGCCGATGCCATGCTGATTCAGGAAGCCTTTATGTGCTCGAACCTGGTTCAGGAAAATGCCAAAGTAGGCACCATTGAACATGTCATGAGTGCGATCGCTGGTCTGGGCATTGATAACCTAATTATTGAAGTATCGGCTTCTGAAGTGCCGATTATGGACGGCAGCGCAGGTCCGTTTATTTACCTGTTAATGCAGGGTGGTTTGCAAGAACTGGATGCTGCTAAAAAATTCGTCAAGATTATTAAACCGGTTAAAGCACTGATTGATGACAAATGTGCCATTTTTAGCCCACATGAGGGCTTTCAGCTGAATTTCACCATCGATTTTGATCATCCTGCCTTTAAAAAAGAACATCAGTCCGCCAGTATCGATTTTTCTACTGAAACCTTCGTTTATGAAGTCAGTGAAGCGCGTACCTTTGGGTTTATGAAAGATCTGGATTATCTCAAAGCCAATAATCTGGCCTTAGGTGCAAGTCTGGAAAATGCCATTGGTGTGGATGAAACCGGGGTCGTTAATGAAGAAGGTTTACGTTTCTCGGACGAATTTGTACGTCATAAAATTCTGGATGCCGTGGGTGATTTATACCTGCTCGGGCATCAGATTATTGCCAAATTTGATGGTTATAAATCTGGACATGCCTTGAATAATCAACTTTTACGCAATGTGAAAAGTAATCCAAGCTGCTATGAAATTGTAACATTTGATGACGAAGCCAATTGTCCAATCATGTATGTGAATGTGACATAAGTCATTGTGTTTGTGTCTTTATGTTTTTGTTATTGCTTTAATACTGTGATACACATCACATAATGTTTGCTTTTTAATTTATTACATTTGATTGCTATGTTACTTTTTATTGCTTGCCAAACGTAGTAAAGCTTGGCTAAGCTTAGGGTCGCTTATAAAGTCAGCAGCACTACGAAGTAATTCCTGTGTTTCTGCATTTAAGGCTCTTTCAGGTGTTGCTGAAACAGGTGATGTTTGCGAAGGATTCCGCAAGCAAACTTGAAGTTTAGTGAGATCTGTTAATTCATTTATTTGAGAGAGTTGTGAAATGTATTGCTTTTGAAGATAGGCCAATTGACTGATCATGGCCTGGTTTTCACCGGTAATCGTTAACACACCATTTTGATAGCAGACAACTTGCCAGCGTTCCGGTTGGGGCAATAGCGGTTGTACGAGTTTCGTAAGTTTCTGCCAGGCAGCGACTTGTGATGAGAGAAACGAAAAGTTTCCTGTTTTTATCTGTTTTCTTGTTTGTTGAAAAACGTTGACAGGTTCCGACATACATGATTCCTACATATTTATGTCTTAATCTTATGCGCTTCTTTTAGTGGATATCAAGGATAGAGATCTTCAAGGAACTCGATTAAAGCAGTTTAGAGAGGTTTTTTATGCATATGCGACGTATTTTGTTGGCATTTTCTTTATCAGTTTCAGCGGCTTCGGTTGCGTTCGCAGATTTAGTCAATCTAAATCAAGAAAATGGTTCAACAGATCGTATCGAGCAATTGACGCGTACTCTGGCACAGGGTGCATATACTCATCCAGATGATATCGATATTCCAGCACAGACTAAATTGAATGTTCAACTTCGTGAGAAACCAGTTGAACTGAACAATCGAACGCTTGCTCAGAAGTATGCCAATACTTCATCCAATAAAGCGGCAGCAAACAGTGCTTATTCTTGGCTAATTTCTCATCCTTTACCTAATTCTCGCGTAAGTTCAAATTACGGTGGCCGTACCATGAGTGGCCGTGCTGAAAATCATTCAGGCCTTGATCTTGCAGCGCCAAGTGGTACACCAATCTATGCAACAGGTCCAGGAATTGTGACCAAATCAGGTTGGGGCACAGGTTATGGTCAATACGTTGAAATCAATCATGGCAATGGCTATTTAACGCGCTATGCCCATGCTTCACGTCTTATTGCACGTGTGGGAGAGCAGGTGCAAGCAGGTGATCATATTGCCAACGTTGGCTGTACTGGTCGCTGTACCGGTCCACACTTACATTATGAAGTAGTAAAAGACGGTCAACGTAAAAACCCATCTACTTATTTGGCCATGTTACCTTAAGTATAGACCTGAATAACAAGAAGCATCTCTATACATAAAAACCTCCAATAAGCATTTTAAAGCGTTTAAACTGCAGGCTCTTCAAGTCAACTTGAAGGGCTTTTTGTTTTATCACTTTTAAGTCTCATATTATCACCAACTATTATAATGATTGTATAATAAATCGCCTTTATTGACTATTTTTTGTTATGTAGTGTAATTATACGTCACCCATCATTTAGTTCCTAAATAGTACTGCTAAATCGCATTCAGCTAAGGCCATACCTGCAGAGGTCTTAAATATGGTACATATAAGACATTAGATTAGGCTTTTAGGAACTGTAGATTATGGCGTTTTATGGCGATACAGACGCGCAAGAAACCCAAGAATGGCAAGATGCATTTGACTCTGTTTTGCAGCACATGGGCACTGAGCGTGCAGCATTTTTGTTAGAAAAACTTTATCAACGCGCAATTGCAAAGCATGTTCCTATTCAGCGTTTAAATACTCCCTACTTAAATACGATTTCTGTTGAAGAACAGCCTGCAATGCCAGGCGACCAGGACATGGAGCGCCGTATTCGCGCGCTGATCCGCTGGAATGCCTTGGCAATGGTATTACGCGCGAATAAAACCGGTGACGATCTCGGTGGTCACCTAGCGAGTTTTGCTTCTTCCGCAACCCTTTATGATGTGGGCTTTAACCACTTCTTCCGCGCCAATAGCGATAGCTTCGGCGGCGACATGATCTATTACCAGGGTCACTGTGCACCTGGTATTTACGCGCGTTCATTTTTAGAAGGTCGTTTGACAGAAGAGCATTTGAATAATTTCCGTCGTGAAGTGGGCGGTAAAGGTTTGCCATCTTATCCGCACCCTTATTTGATGCCGGACTACTGGCAGTTCCCAACCGTATCGATGGGTCTTGGACCAATCATGTCGATTTATCAGGCACATATTCAAAAGTACCTGATGAACCGTGGCCTGATCAAAGAAGAAGATCGTAAGGTTTGGGCGTATTTGGGCGATGGCGAGATGGACGAGCCGGAAAGCCTGGGTGCAATTTCTCTGGCAGGTCGCGAAAAGCTCGATAACCTGATCTGGGTGGTGAACTGTAACTTGCAACGTCTGGATGGTCCGGTACGTGGTAATGGCAAGATCATTCAGGAACTTGAGTCACTATTCCGCGGCGCAGGCTGGCGTGTGATTAAAGTTGTGTGGGGCCGTCATTGGGATCCACTACTGGATAAAGATAAATCCGGTGCACTGAAAGCAGTGATGGAAGAAGCAGTCGATGGCGATTTCCAGCGTTACCAGGTAAAAGGTGGTGCTTACGCGCGTGAAAAGTTCTTCGGTAAATATCCAGAAGCCAAAGAGCTGGTGAAAGATTTAAGCGACGAAGATATTGATAATCTGAACCGCGGTGGTCACGACCCGTACAAAGTCTTTGCTGCTTATGCCGAAGCATGTACGGCCAAAGGTCAGCCGACCGTGATTCTGGCAAAAACCGTGAAAGGTTATGGTTTGTCGGAAGAAATTGAAGCAGTCAATAAAACTCACCAAATCAAGAAGATGCAAATCAATTCTTTGAAATACGTGCGTGACCGTTTCAATCTTCCTTTCACTGATGAACAGCTTGAAGAAGTACCATTCTACCGTCCAAGCGAAAATTCGCCTGAATTGAAATATATGAAGGCACGTCGTGAAGCATTGGGTGGTTATCTGCCTGCACGTCGTAAGGAAAGCGAACAGCTGGCGATTCCTGGACTTTCAGTATTTGATTCGGTCTTGGCCGGTTCAAATGGTAAAGAACAATCGACCACGATGGTAATGGTACGTTTAATCTCTGCACTTCTTAAAGAGAAAGCGATTAAAGACCGTGTTGTTCCAATCGTGCCTGATGAAGCACGTACTTTCGGTCTGGAAGGCATGTTCCGTCAGCTCGGTATTTATGCCGCGCATGGCCAGAAATATACCCCGGAAGACCAAGAACAGCTGATGCATTACCGTGAAGCCAAAGACGGTCACATGTTGCAGGAAGGGATTAACGAAGCCGGTGCGATGAGTGCATGGGCAGCATTGGCGACCAGTTATTCAACCAATAACCTGCCAATGATTCCGATGTATATGTACTACTCGATGTTTGGTTTCCAGCGTATCGGTGATATTGCCTGGGCAGCAGGCGATGCACAGGCACAAGGCTTCTTGCTGGGTGCAACTGCAGGTCGTACTACACTGAACGGTGAAGGCTTGCAGCATCAGGATGGTCATTCACACATCTTGGCTAATACCATTCCAAACTGTGTTTCTTATGACCCATGTTTCGGTTATGAATTGGCAGTGATCGTGCATGACGGTTTACAACGTATGTATGTGAACCAGGAACGTGTGTTCTATTACCTGACCGTGATGAACGAAAACTACGAGCATCCGGAAATGCCAAAAGGTGTTGAAGAAGGCATCAAGCGCGGTATGTACCTGCTTGAAGAAGATGAAAAAGCCACTGTTCAGTTACTGGGCTCAGGTGTGATTCTGCGTGAAGTGATCAAGGCAGCGAAGATTCTTCGTGAGGAATATCAAATTCATTCAAATGTCTACAGCGTAACCAGCTTCAATGAACTGGCACGTGACGGTATGGCATGTGAAGAATACAACCGCTTGCATCCGCTGACTGAAGATGTGAAAGAAGCATGGGTATCGAAACAGCTCCGCGGTACTGAAGGTATTGTGGTGTCTGCAACCGATCATATGCGTGCTTATAGCGAACAGATTCGTGCTTATCTTCCAGATGGCCGTCCATTCGTAGCATTGGGTACTGACGGTTATGGCCGTTCAGATACACGTGCCAACTTGCGTAGTTACTTCGGTGTCGATGCTGCCCATATTGTGGTTGCAACCCTGAAAAAACTGGCAGATGAAGGTGAAGTTGATGCGCGTCTGGTAAAAGATGCGATCTCGACTTTTGAGCTTGATACAGATCGTCCAGTGGCTTGGGCACCTCAAGAAACCCCATCTGTACATGCTGTTGCTGACTACAAAGAGGAGAACTAAGCATGCAAATTACGACTCCTGATATTGGTGTAGATAAGGCAACAGTGGCCGAAATTCTGGTCAAAGTCGGTGATACGATCGCGATCGATGACAGCATTGTGTTGCTTGAATCTGATAAAGCCTCTGTTGAAGTGCCTAGCACTTCAGCAGGCGTGGTAAAAAGCATTCTGGTGAGCCAGGGTGATGAAGTCGCTGAAGGCGCGGTACTGATTGAGCTACAAGCTGAAGACGGTAGCGCTGATGTGGTCGAGCCACAGCAAGCAGATGCCTCACAAAAAACTTCAGAAAATACTCCGACTTCATTGCCGGATCAGGAAATCATGCAGGAACTGGCTTCGCATCAGCCTAAAGCTTCTGCTGCTCCTGAGGCACAAGCGAGCTCACAGGTGGTTGATGTTCAAATCCCCGATATTGGTGTAGAAAAAGCCACTGTCGGTGAAATTCTGGTTTCTGTCGGTGATGAAATCGAAGTGGATCAAAGCATCGTGGTGGTGGAATCAGACAAGGCGACTGTTGAAGTGCCAAGTACGGTTGCGGGCACGGTGGAATCTATCGAGATTAAAGAAGGCGATACCATTAAAGAAGGTGTGGTCATTCTGAAAGTGAAAACGGCTGTTTCGACAGCATCAGCACCGACAGAAGCACCTCAAGCACCAGTTGCTCAAGCGGCGGCCCAAGAGAAAGCAGTCGAAGCACCAGAAACGCCAGCAACACCTGCGGGTGATGTTGAAGTGATGGTGCCTGATTTGGGTGTAGACAAGGCGGCTGTAGCTGAAATTCTGGTTCAGGTCGGTGATACGGTTGAAAAAGACCAAAGCATCATCGTGGTGGAATCAGACAAGGCGACTGTTGAAGTGCCAAGCACTACAGCCGGCGTGATTAAAGCCATTCATGTTGAACTGGGTCAAAATGTCTCTCAAGGCATTGCACTGGTAACAATTGAAGCTGAAGCGCAAGCAGCTGCTGTACCTGTTGCAGCCAAAGCAGAAGAACCTAAAGCGCCTGCTGCAAAAGCAGCATCGGCACCTGCTGCATCTTCTACTCAAACAGTCGCGACGTCGGATAATGCCGATAAGCTGACCAAAGAGCAGAGTGTGGCTAACTCGAAAGTCTATGCCGGTCCTGCTGTGCGTAAACTGGCACGTGAACTGGGCGTCGTGTTGGCAGATGTCAAAGCATCTGGCCCACATGCGCGCGTCATGAAAGAAGACCTGAAAGCCTATGTCAAAACGCGTCTTACTACGCCACAGGCGGCTCCTGTAGCCGCTGCTGCTCAAGTCGCAGGTCTACCAAAGCTGCCAGACTTTAGCGCTTTTGGTGGTGTGGAAGAGAAAGCCTTGACGCGTTTGCAACAAGTGTCTATTCCACAGTTGTCGCTGAATAATTTCATTCCGCAAGTGACCCAGTTTGATGCAGCGGATATTACTGAACTCGAAGCATGGCGTAATGAACTGAAAGGCAACTTTAAGAAAGAAGGCTTGAGCCTGACCATTATGGCATTCATCATCAAAGCAGTTGCGCACTTGTTAAAAGAAGAGCGTGAGTTTGCTGGTCACTTGGCCGATGATGGTAAGTCAGTATTGCTACGTAACGAGATCCATATGGGTATCGCGGTCGCAACGCCAGATGGTTTGACCGTGCCTGTGCTGCGTCACCCAGATCAGAAGTCAATTAAACAGATTGCCACTGAGCTAGGAATCTTGGGTCAAAAAGCGCGTGACAAGAAGTTGTCGCCGAAAGACCTGCAAGGTGCGAACTTTACCATCACCAGCCTGGGCTCAATTGGTGGTACAGCATTTACGCCATTGGTGAACTGGCCGCAAGTGGCGATTCTGGGTATTTCTCCTGCCACCATGCAACCAGTATGGAATGGTGAAGGCTTTGATCCACGCTTGATGCTGCCGCTTTCATTGTCCTACGATCACCGTGTGATCAATGGTGCAGATGCTGCTCGTTTCACCAACAAGCTGACCAAGCTGCTCAAAGATATCCGTACTTTATTGATCTAAAAAATCATGTATATGCCCTTTATTCTCTCTCTGGGAGAAATATAAAGAGGGTGTAAAGAGAAAACCCTGCTTCGGCAGGGTTTTTTGCTGCTGCATTGAAAAATAATCTATTTGATTCTATACTTGGCGCACTTCATTGGGGAGTAGCCGCCTTTTGCGCAAAGCAGAAGGGTGATGGTCAACATATTTGCTCAACCGAGCATGGTCATCATAGCAAAGAACCAAGTCAGCTTTTCCAAGCTTTCTTTTGTTGGCAAGACCTTTGATTTACCACTCTGCAGATTTTGGCTAGCAGGAGCGGTGAGTCATTGGTATTGGATGCTAGCCAGAGAAAAACCTCATGTATGAATTCCTACTGTCGACTGCAATCGTAGCGCTGGCTGAAATGGGTGATAAGACCCAACTGCTGGCATTGCTGCTTGCCGCACGTTTTCGCAAACCTGTTCCTATTTTAGTTGCCATTTTATTGGCGACGCTGATTAACCACGGCCTTTCTGCAGTATTGGGACAATGGGTAACCACAGTGATTGGGCCGGAAGTACTGCTGTGGATCGTTTCGATTGGCTTTATCGCGATGGCTGTCTGGATGCTGATTCCGGATGAACTCGGGGATGAAAATGCCAGTATCAATAAATGGCAAAAATTCGGGGTCTTTGGCGCAACCTTTATTTTATTCTTTCTGGCAGAAATCGGTGATAAAACTCAAATTGCCACAGTTGCACTGGCAGCACGTTTCGACAGCGTATTCTGGGTCATGCTGGGGACCACTTTGGGCATGATGCTGGCCAATGCACCTGCAGTGTTTTTGGGAGATAAGCTGGCGAACAGATTGCCGATCAGCCTGATTCATAAAATTGGTGCGGTGATTTTCCTGGTGATTGGTGTCGCGACCCTGGCCCAACATTATTTCTTTTAAATTATAAAATAATAAATTACATGAATCCTGAGCTAAAAACTCAGGATTTTTTATGGTTAAAATTCTCTCAAAACCTTGATAAATAGTGTGATATGGCTAGTTTTATTGATTGTAAGTTTGATAAATTCCTTATATTTTATACGGGTATAAAAACGTTATTTTTATTATAAATTGGGGAATTTACATGGCTTTTGAACGCACCACATCGCAGGTTCTGTTTGATAACGGGACACATAAGTGCATCAGTTTTACCAGTCTGGTCAAAGGTGAAGGCGTTCAGGCAAATCAGTTTCTGATCATTGATCATGAGCGCGCAGCAGTACTTGATCCGGGTGGTGATTTAACCTATGTGCCGCTGACCATGGAACTGAATAAATACACCCGTTTGACCAACCTGGATTATGTCATGGCCTCGCACCAGGACCCGGATATCATCACCTCGATGCCGCGCTGGCTAGTGTATACGGACGCCAAAGTGGTGGCATCCAAGCTGTGGGCGCGCTTCTTGCCGCACTTAAACTCGGCCTTTATGAGTGACCGGATGAAAGGTAACTGGTTAGATCGATTGGTGGAGCTTCCGGATCATGGTCAAATCATCCCGTTGGGTCAATCACACATTGTGGCGGTGCCGGCGCATTTTCTGCATTCGGTGGGGAATTTCCAGTTTTATGATCCGATTGCCAAAATCCTGTTTTCAGGTGATATGGGTGCGTCCATGGTTGAAGATGCCGCCAAGCCACTGGAAAACTTTGCCGCGCATATCCCAAAAATGAAAAGCTTCCATCAACGCTATATGTGCAATAACAAGGTGATTCGTCTTTGGGTGAAAATGGTACGCAGCATGGAAATCGAGATGATTGTGCCGCAGCATGGCACACCATTTATCGGCAAAGAGCAGATTACCCAGTTTCTGGACTGGATTGAAACGCTGGAATGCGGCACTGACCTGATGGATGAAACGGTTTTTACCTGTCCTGAATAGTTCACACAAAAAATAATTTTTTTCTTGTGTGGAAAAACAACATTTTTTATATTTCTTCTCCAAAAAACTTTTTTTTGATCATGAGAACTTATAAGAAATGTTGTCTCAAGTTCCAAAACCGGATGCGTGTTTAAGCTGCGGGGCGTGCTGCGCCTATTTCAGGGTTTCGTTCTATTGGGCTGAAGGTATTCATATGCCTGAGCACTATACCGAACCTGTGACAGCAGTCTATTCATGTATGGCTGGAACCAATCAAAAAAATCCACGCTGTATCGCACTTGATGGCACCATCGGCCAGCAGGTGAGCTGCGGCATGTATGAGCAGCGCAGTTCATCCTGCAAAGAAGTGCAGATTGCCGATGAGCAATGCAATAAGGCACGTATTGCACACAATATGTTGCCCTTTGTCCAGATTGAAACTGATGAAGCCGACAATGATGACAGTTTTGAATATGTCAGCTAAATCCATCCAAAGCAGAGCTTAGGCTCTGCTTTTCACTTCATTAAAATGATCGGGGTATATTTTAAAATAGGGAACTTCATGATCGGACGTATTATTGATACTGTTTTAGCACCCACATAGATCTGCGTGTACGAAGCTTGAATAAAAAAATAATTTTGCAATTGCAATGAAATTTAAGCCGATATTTGTTTATAATAGTGCACGGAAATTACCAGTGAGACTGTTATGTTGACCATCGTTCAAGACGCGTTAACCTTCGATGATGTCCTATTACTCCCTGCCTATTCTACTGTTCTTCCAAAAGATGTCTCCCTAAAGACACGTTTAACTCGTGGCATTAACCTGAATATTCCTCTTGTGTCTGCAGCAATGGATACGGTGACTGAGTCCCGTATGGCAATTGCAATGGCGCAAAATGGTGGTATCGGTATTTTGCACAAGAACATGGATATCGCGGTTCAGGCTGCAGAAGTGCGCCGTGTGAAAAAATTCGAAGCGGGTATGGTCAAAGACCCGATTACAGTCACTCCTGAAACCACAGTACGTGAACTGATTGCGTTGACTCAAGCCAATAATATCAGTGGTGTGCCTGTTGTGAAAGACGGCAAAGTGGTGGGTATCGTGACAGGTCGTGATACACGCTTTGAAACCAATCTTGAGCAGCCAGTCAGCAATATCATGACTGGTCAGGATCGTCTGGTGACAGTTCGTGAAGGCGAATCGAAAGAAAATATCCAAGCTTTATTGCAACAGCACCGTATTGAAAAAGTATTGGTGGTCAACGATCAGCAAGAGCTGAAAGGCTTAATTACGGTAACCGATTTCCGTAAAGCTGAATTGTATCCAAATAGCTGTAAAGATGACCTGGGTCGTCTGCGTGTTGGTGCTGCTGTCGGTACTGGTGCAGAAACGCCAAGCCGCGTAGAAGCCCTGGTTGATGCAGGTGTGGACGTGATTGTAGTCGATACTGCACATGGTCATTCTGCGGGTGTGATTGAGCGTGTACGTTGGGTTAAGGCCAACTATCCACAAGTTCAGGTGATTGGCGGTAACATCGCAACAGGTGATGCTGCGCTGGCGTTGCTTGATGCAGGTGCTGATGCCGTTAAAGTTGGTATTGGTCCTGGTTCAATCTGTACCACGCGTATTGTGGCGGGTATTGGTATGCCACAAATCTCTGCAATTGATTCTGTTGCCAATGCGCTGAAAGATCAGATTCCTTTGATCGCGGATGGCGGTATCCGTTTCTCTGGCGATATGGCTAAAGCGATTGGTGCGGGCGCGAGCACGATTATGGTTGGTTCATTGATGGCCGGTACTGAAGAAGCACCAGGCGAAGTTGAATTCTTCCAGGGCCGCTACTACAAGGCTTATCGTGGTATGGGTTCATTGGGTGCCATGGCAGGTGCGACAGGTTCTGCTGACCGTTACTTCCAGGACTCCAAGGCTGGTGCCGAGAAGCTAGTTCCAGAAGGTATTGAAGGTCGCGTACCGTACAAAGGCCCAATGGGTAATATCGTACATCAGATGATGGGAGGCCTACGTTCTTCGATGGGTTATACCGGTTCTGCGACAATTGAAGACCTGCGTCAAAATGCTAAGTTTGTGAAAATCACTTCTGCCGGTATGTCGGAGTCACATGTACATGATGTGACCATTACCAAAGAAGCACCAAACTATCGCGTGGGTTAATCTCCCGTGATTTAAAATTTTAAAAAGCCGTCATGCAAATGACGGCTTTTTTATTTTGGTGTAAAGTGTGACTCAAGGAAAAAAATGGGTGATATCAATCATCCGCTAAGAAGTGAGATAAAGATGAGTTATTTTGGTACGGATGGTATTCGTGGAAAGTTTGGCGAATTGCCGATTACCCCTGAGTTTGCCCTGAAACTGGGATTTGCAGCTGGTAAAGTTTTAAAACGTCATAGTAAAAAATCCAAACCATTGGTGGTTCTGGGTAAAGATACCCGTTTGTCGGGCTATATCCTGGAAGCTGCCTTGCAGGCAGGTTTAAATGCCGCCGGCGTTTATGTTCATCTTTTAGGTCCACTACCGACACCGGCGATTGCTCACTTGACCCGTGCCTTGCATGCCAGCTTGGGTATTGTCATTTCCGCTTCGCATAACCCGTATTTTGATAACGGCATTAAGTTCTTCTCTGCAGAAGGCAAAAAACTGCCAGATGCTTTACAAGACGAAATTAATCAGGAGCTTGAAAAAGATTTTGTGATTGAAGACACGGCGAATCTGGGTAAAAGTATCCGGGTTAAAGATGCTAATGGTCGCTATATTGAATTCTGTAAATCGACGTTCCCGTATCATCTGGATCTGAATGAACTTACCATTGTGGTGGATTGTGCCAATGGTGCAGCCTATAACGTGGGACCTGCGGTGTTCCGTGAACTGGGCGCACGTGTGATTGCCATTCACAATGAGCCAAGCGGTTTGAATATTAATGAGGGCTGTGGTTCAACCCATCCGGAAAGCTTGCAACAAGCCGTGATTCAACATCAAGCGGATTTGGGTATTGCCTTTGATGGGGATGCTGACCGTGTGGTTCTCGTAGATAAAGCCGGTAATCTGATTGATGGCGACCATATTCTTTATATTCTTGCGACTCAAAGCTCGAAAAAACCGGCAGGTATCGTCGGTACCTTAATGAGCAATATGGCGCTGGAACTGGCGCTGGAAAAAGCTCAAGTGCCGTTATTACGTGCCAAAGTCGGCGACCGTTATGTATTACAAGGTCTGGAAGAAAATGGCTGGGTAATTGGCGGTGAGCCTTCTGGTCATATTCTGACTTTAGACAAGAGCACCACAGGCGATGCGATTATTGCCGCCTTGCAGGTATTAACGGTGATGGTTGAACAGAAAAAAGCCCTGCATGAACTTGTGGCTGACTTTAAACTGTTGCCCAATGTCTTGGTCAATGTACGTTTAAATGCCATGTTTGATCCTTATTCAGTGCCTGCACTGGCAGCTGAATTTGAAAAAGCCGAACAGCAGCTGAAAGGCCGTGGCCGTTTATTGATTCGTAAATCTGGTACAGAACCGGTCATTCGTGTGATGGTCGAAGGTAATGATCTGGCCGAAGTCACCACACTTGCAAACAGCCTGGCAGATGCTGTGCGTGCCAATGCCGCTTAACGGGAACATAGATAATGAGTGATCTGATCAAGGATCTGAGTGAGCTGCGCCTGAATTATGAAAAAGGCGAGTTACAGGAACAGCAAGTGAACCCCAATCCACATATGCAGTTCCTGCAATGGTTTAACCATGCACTGGAAGCAAAACTGCATGAACCCTATGCCATGTCTTTGGCAACAGCCAATGCACAAGGTCGTCCGCATGTGCGTACGGTATTGCTACGTGGAGCGACTGAAGCAGGTTATGACTTTTATACCAACTATGACAGTCAAAAAGGTCTGGATCTGGCTGAAAATCCTTATGCCGAACTGTTGTTCTACTGGCAGGATCAGGAGCGCCAGATTCGTATTTCGGGTCGTGTAAAGAAAATATCGGAAGAAGAATCGACCGATTATTATCATAAACGTCCACGAGAAAGCCAGATTGCCGCGCATATCAGTACCCCGCAAAGTGGCGTTGTGGCCAGTCGTGAGGAATTGCAGCAACGTTTTTGGGATTTGCATACCCAGGTCGCGAATCAGCAACAGTTGGACAAGCCGGTATTCTGGGGCGGTTATCGTCTAGAACCCGATTATTATGAATTCTGGCAGGGTCGTCCCAACCGTTTGCATGACCGTTTAAGTTATCGCAAAACCAATGCCCGCTGGACTTTAGAGCGCTTAATGCCATAACCATGCAAAAACTGGAAATCAAACAACGGCCATTGCTAACCCGTCCTGAAAACTTACCGGGCGTTCCTGCATTTGTGGCCGAGATTCTGGCCCGTCGTGGGGTGGAATCCGAGCAGGAGCTTGAGCTCAAGCTGAAGCATTTGCTGGCACCGACCATGAAAGGCTTGCCCGAAGCAATTCAATTGATGGATCAGGCGATTGATCGTGGCCAGAAAATCGTGATTGTCGGCGATTATGATGCCGATGGCGCGACAAGTACGGCACTCATGGTGCTGGCAATGCGTGATATGGGTGCCAATGTCGAATATCTGGTTCCTGACCGTTTTAAATATGGTTATGGACTGACACCCGCAATTGCAGATCTGGCCTTTGTCAGTTTCACACCTGATTTACTGATTACCGTGGATAATGGTATTTCCAGTCATGAAGGAGTCAAACAGGCACAAGATCATGGCATGCAGGTAATCGTTACCGATCATCATCTGACGACCAAGCCGACACCAAAAGCCGAAGCCGTGGTCAATCCCAATCAGTTGGGTTGCGACTTTCCAAGCAAAGCACTAGCCGGGGTCGGGGTGGCTTTTTATGTATTGGCCAATCTGTCTACCCATCGCAAGAAACTTGGAAAATCCTCTACGGTAATTACCAATTATCTTGATCTGGTAGCGCTAGGCACCTATGCCGATGTCGCGAGCTTGGACTACAACAACCGGATTCTGGTCGATGCAGGTCTGAAACGGATCCAGCAAGGGCAGTGCCGTGCAGGGATCAGTGCGCTACTTGATATTGCCAAACGTGATCCTGCCGGTCTGACAGCTCAAGATTTGGGCTTTGTGCTGGGCCCGCGGATTAATGCCGCTGGACGCATGGAAACCATGGACATCGGCATCGAATGTCTGCTGGCTCCTGATCTGGCAACGGCCTATCCACTGGCTGAACAGTTGAATCAGCTCAATGTCGAACGCCGTCAGGTGGAAGGCAAAATCAAGCAGGAAGCCTTGCTTGAGCTGGATAAAATTCAGTGGGATGCAGCTGAACTGCCTGCTGCACTGATCATGTTTGAACAGCATTGGCATCAGGGGGTCATCGGGATTGTGGCAGGGCGTTTGAAAGAGCAGTTTCATCGTCCGAGCATTGTCTTTGCAGCGGATCAGGATGGGATTCATATTAAAGGTTCGGCGCGTTCGATAGAAGGCATTCATATCCGTGATGCGATTGAACAGGTGGCAGAGCAATATCCCCATTTAGTCAGTCATTTTGGCGGACATGCAGCAGCAGCCGGTTTAACTCTGAAAAAAGAAAATTTCGCCGAGTTTAAGCAGGTCTTTGAAGCACTGATTGGCGTGATGGATGAGGACTTATTCACTGCGACTTTATGGACGGATGGAGAGCTACCAGCTTCTGCTTTTCACATTGAAACAGTCGATTTATTACAGAATTTAAGTCCATGGGGGCAAAAATTCCCCCAACCGATTTTTGATGGTGTGTTCAAAATCATGGACTATCGTTGGCTCAAAGATGTACATCTGAAATTGCGCGTGGCATTGGAGAATGGGCAGGTCGTGGATGCAATCGCCTTCAATGCAGCGGATAAATATGACTTTGATCCGATGAAAGATACGCGCTTGGTTTATGAGCTGGATAAAAATATCTTTAATGGCAATGTCAGCTTGCAAATGCGGATTATTCATTTAGAACAATAGGCCATAAAAAACCGCTCGAGTGAGCGGTTTTTTTGCTTTTAATCGGAGAGATTAGAAGCGGAAAGTACCGTTAATACCGAAAGAGTCAGCACCGTCAGTAGTTGTGTAGTTCACGCCAGCTGCAATTGCAGGGGTAAAGAATTTTTGAGCACGAATACTAAAAATGGTATCTGATTCATCAGCAGTAGAGTCAGCAAAAGAAGCACCAACGCTCACTGTAGGATCAATATAAAGATCAGCAGCTAAGCGGTAAGCAGTTTCATCACCGAAATATGTTACTCCCTCAAAATTAGTAAAATGATTACCAATTTGAGTCACATATTTAGCTCGCAAAGAAACAGCGGTGTCTTCACCCACAGCTACACCGTAACCAAGGGTGCTAGCAAATCCAATTTTAGAAGCAAGCGTAGGATCTACACTTTCTTTAGCAACTCCTAGAGCCAATAATAATCCATTAACTGGTAAATAACCCGCTTCTAAAGAATAGCCAGTAGTGTCATCAGATTCTTCATAAGTTAATCCAGGAGCACGTGCACTAACTGTATAATCTACTTGGTTTAAACTACCAGCGATATAAAATTGAGAGTTAGGAATAAAGAATTCACCATTGATGCCAATGATCTCAAATTCTTCTTCTGCATTAACACCAGTCTCGCTCAATTCATTTTGAGCGTTAACATATCCTAAGCCAATATTGCTAGCTTTATTTAAAAATGCAGCTTCAGCTAGAGGAGCATTTTTAGTATTTACGTTATTTAAATAGTATTTACCGTTAACAAAAAATAAATCTCCATCAGAATCAAGTTCAAACCCACCTAGATTATTTTCAAAATCTGTATTTTCATACCCAACATTAACTTCAGTTTGGTAAGCATGTGCAGTTCCCAGGCCAGCAAGAAGCGCTGTAGCAAGAGCAAGTTTCTTAAGCATTTAGGTTTCTCTCTTTGTTATAAAAATATGACTGTTTGATGAACAGTTGTAACAAATTGTACAGTTTATATTCGCCCCGTCAATGTGCAAAAAATACCTAAATGCTTGTTAAGAGTGCAATAAAAAAAACCCATCCGAGGATGGGTTTCTATGCATGACTAACTTTTGGTTTTAGATTAGAAGCGGTACTTCGCTGCTACACCAAAGGTATTGTAGTCATTGTTAAACTGTTCGCCAAAGCCGACACGGCCTTCTAAGCTCACTTGCTGGTTAATGAACTTACGTGCATTGATACCAAATTCGCTCTTGTCGGTAATATCATTATTGTGATAATCAGCACCGACACTCAAGGTTTTGTCGATGAAATAATCTGCTGCCAGATTGTATTCATCTAGATCACCAAAAGCGGCACCTGCTTCCAGGTTGATGTCTTTACCGTTGCTTAATGTCGTCACATATTTAGCACGAAGTGTTGGATCTACGCCATCATCATTGTCGTTATCCCAACCTTTCACACCAGCCGCAATCAATAGACCTGGCGCTGGCAGATAACCGACTTCAGCTGCATAGGTGGTTAAATCATTTTCTAGATCATCATTGTCTTGCAGATCATGACCATTGACGTTACCGCTTAAGTAGAAGTCAGAATTCGGTACGAAGTACTCTGCACCTACGCCATAACGATGCGCTTCAGAATCACCAATTTCATTATATTGATATTGCGCACTCACGTTGCTAGCACGATCAAGGAATGCTGCTTCTGCTAATGGTGCATTACGTGTTTGAACTGGATTGAAGTAATATGTACCATCAACGCCGAAAGAACCGCTAGTTCCACCGTTGTCAGGATCAACCACTCCTGCTGATGCACCAATTTCTGCTTGGTAAGCATGTGCTGCTGTACCAGTCATTGCTATTGCTGAAAGTAGTGCCGAAGCAATCGCTAATTTTTTCATGGTTACTACCCCTCAAATCGTGAGTTAAAAACATTACACTTTTTGTTACAACTTTCAGTCTAGAGCAATTCCAAAGATCGTCAATCAAAGGAAAGTTACAGTAATGTGAATAGCGTAATCTTGTGTAATTTTTGCTGAACAAGTGACTGAATAATAAAATTAAATTTATAATGTAGTGTTTTATTAAAAGTGTGTAGATATTGTGGAATCTATTGAATTCGCTGATTTTTTATACAGACCAATAAGAAATCCTAAATTATAAAATCAATTGCAAAATTATATTTCGGTCATAAAACGGGGCTAAAAAGCCGATAAAAATTTCGGATAAAAAGACGCAAAAGAGTCTATGAGATGTTGAAAATTGGATGAGGGAAATACAGGTCTAAATGCTCAAGACATTCGAGCCTTAGACTGAATGGATCGTTAAAATAGCGGAAATAGACTGTGCTATAATATCGGGCTAAGAATTTTGTGCCTAATTTTGATTGAGAGTAATTCACGTGGAAATTAATCCGTATCTAAACCAATTAAAAGACTTAAACGAACGTGGTCAAACACTACGGGGGTATCTTTGACTACGATCTGAAAAAAGAGCGTTTAGAAGAAGTCCTGCGTGAATTAGAAGATCCAACCATCTGGAATGACCAGAGTCGTGCCCAAGCGATGGCCAAAGAGAAAGGCGAGCTTGAAAATGTATTAAATGTGCTGGATCGCTTAAGTACCCAGCTTGAAGATGCACAGGCTTTGCTTGATCTGGCGGTTGAAGCGGATGATGAAAGCTTGCTAGAAGATGTACAGGCTGAACTGAGCACGGCTGAAGAAGAACTGGCCAAGCTTGAATTCCGCCGTATGTTCAATAATCCGATGGATCCAAATCCTTGCTATCTGGAAATTCAAGCTGGTTCAGGCGGTACAGAAGCACAGGACTGGGCGTCTATGTTGCTACGTATGTATCTACGCTGGATTGAACGTCATGGCTTTAAAGCAGAAGTGATGGAAGAATCTGATGGGGATGTTGCCGGGATTAAATCTGCGACGATTCGTGTGGAAGGTGAGTACGCCTATGGCTGGTTACGTACCGAATCTGGTGTACACCGTTTAGTGCGTAAGTCGCCCTTTGACTCGGGCAACCGTCGTCATACCTCGTTCTCTGCCGTGTTTGTGTCACCTGAAGTAGATGACAATATCGAAATTGAAATCAATCCGTCCGATGTTCGTACCGATACTTACCGTGCATCAGGGGCGGGTGGTCAGCATATTAACAAAACAGATTCTGCCGTGCGTTTAACCCATGCACCGACCGGAATTGTGGTGGCCTGTCAGAACCAGCGTTCACAACATGCCAACCGTGACCACGCCTGGAAGCAGTTACGTGCCAAACTTTATGAGCTCGAGATGAGCAAACGTAACGAAGCGGCACAAGCACTGGAAGATTCCAAGTCTGACATTGGGTGGGGTAGTCAGATCCGTTCTTATGTCCTGGATGATTCACGTATTAAGGATTTGCGTACAGGTGTGGAAAATTCCAATACTGGCGCAGTTCTGGACGGTGATCTGGACAAATTTATCGAAGCAAGCCTGAAACAGGGCCTGTAAGAAATCGTTTAAAAGCTGGCGTAACAAAGCTTGTGCAGATTGTGATTATTATATCTAAAATTTTCGATATATAAATCGAAAAAATACGATATAATGGTCGCAGATGCTGAATAAAGTTTCGTTGCGCCACTGATTGTGATGTGCCTATGGACCTTGATCTAATTTTTAAAGCCTTAGCCAATCCGACCCGTCGACAAATTCTGGAGTGGTTAAAATCTCCGGAGCAATATCTGTCTGCGGAAGAGTGTGGTGGCTTTCAACGTGGGGTCTGTGCAGGTCAAATTGAACGTTTGGGCCAGGTTTCCCAGTCCACCATGTCCAATCATTTGTCTGTATTACAGCAGACTGGCCTGATCACTGCGACCAAGCATGGACAGTGGTCATATTTCTCCCGCAATGAAACTTTGATTCAACAATTTATCGAACACCTACAACAACACCTTTAACAGGTGGGAGTAACGATGGCTGAATTAAATTCTCCTTTAACGCTCGGTGCGTTAGAGCTTAAAAACCGTGTCATCATGGCGCCGCTGACCCGTAACCGCGCAACTGCTGATCGCGTTCCAACCCCAATGATGGTTGAGTACTATGCGCAACGTGCAAGTGCTGGCCTGATTATTTCTGAAGCCACAGTGATTTCTGAAGAAGCCAATGGCTATTTAAATACTCCAGGATTGTTTACCGATGCTCAGGTCGAAGGCTGGAAAAAGGTTACTCAAGCGGTTCATGAGAAGGGCGGTCTGATTGTTGCCCAGCTTTGGCATGTTGGTCGTGTATCGCATCCGGATCTGTTAAATGGTGAAACACCAGTCTCTGCAAGTGCAGTACAACAGGCGGGTCATGTCAGCTTGTTACGTCCAAAACGTCCTTATGTGTTGCCGCGTCCGCTGGAAATTTCGGAAATTCATGCCATTACCGAGCAATATAAGCAAGCCGCGATTCGTGCTAAAGAAGCCGGTTTTGATGGTGTTGAATTACATGCTGCCAATGGTTATCTGATTGACCAGTTCTTGCAAAGCAAAACCAATCAGCGTGAAGATGAATACGGCGGTTCAGTGGAAAATCGTACACGTTTCCTGCTAGAAGCAACTGATGCACTGATTGAAGTATGGGGCGCAGATCGTGTAGGGGTGCATTTTGCGCCGCGTTGTGATGACCATGACATGGGCGACAATGATCCACGTGAAACATTTGGCTATGCCATGGAGCAGCTGGGTAAGCGCAAGATTGCCTTCTTCTTTACCCGTGAATATCTGGCAGAAGACAGTATTTCTGAATATATGAAACAGCGCTCAAATGGAGTGCCTTATATTGCCAATATGCAACTAAGTCGTGAAGATGCCATTGAATTACTGGCTTCAGGCAAGGCTGATGCGGTGGCTTTTGGCAAAGCTTATATTGCCAATCCGGATCTATATGAACGTCTGCTCGAAGATGCGCCGCTGAATGAACTGAAGCTGGAAAATATGATCGGAACCAATGTCGCGGAAGGCTATATTGATTATCCGACATTGGCTGAAGCAGAAGCTTTAACTACAGTAGAATAATCTAAAAATGAGCCACATTGATTAACATGTTGATGTGGCTCTGCTATATTCTGCCCATTAAATCTTTGGACAGGGGCGCAATGTGGCCACTCCATTTTGGTATAATGCAGCCTTGGCGCTGGTTAAACCCTTATATCAATCGCGTATTCGTAAACGTGCGACCGATCCTGAACAATTACAACAAGAACTGACAGAACGTTTTGGCCCGTTTCAGCCACCCAAAAACCTGCATGCTATCTGGTTTCATGTGGTGTCGGTGGGCGAAACCAACGCGGCCCAACCGTTAGTTGAACATTATTTAAAACTCGGTCATCCGGTGCTGGTCACCAATACCACCAAAACCGGTCAGGCCCGGGCAAAATCGCTGTTCTTAAAGCCACCTTACTTAGACTTATTTCAGGCCGTGTATTTGCCTGCTGACCAGAAAACCTTAATTCGTGAGTTTTATCAAAAATATCAGCCGAAACTTTTATTGCTGATGGAAACCGAGCTTTGGCCTAATTTGCTGGATCAGGCACCCCAGTTTAATGTGCCAACTGTATTGTTGAATGCGCGTCTGTCTGAAAAATCTGCCAAAGGTTATACCAAGGTCAAAGGTCTGACTAGAGGCATGCTACAGCAGTTAACCCAGCTTTTGGCACAGGATATTGCCACCCAGCAACGTTATATCCAGTTAGGAATAGCAGCCGAAAAAACCCAGGTTTTGGGCAATATCAAATTTGATATTACTGCGCCCGAGCGCTTTATTCATCAGGCAGATCAATTGAAACAGGAGTGGCAGTTAGGGGGGCGAAAGATCGTCACGTTAGCTAGTACTCATGCTCCTGAAGAAAAAGAAATTCTGAGTGCTTTAAAAGCTGCTTTAGAAGCTGATTCATATTTGGTCTGTATTGTGGTACCGCGCCATCCGGAACGTTTTGATGAGGTGTTCCAGGCTGCACAGTCTTTGGGATTAAAAACTCAGCGTCGTAGTTTAGGGCAACGTATCGAAGCAGATACCCAGGTTTATTTGGCCGATTCGATGGGTGAAATGTGGCTCTGGTATGCTTTGAGCCAGGCCTGTTATGTCGGTGGTTCTTTAAATGAGCCAGGTGGAGGACATAATATTTTGGAGCCGATTGCGCTGAATGTGCCGACTGTTTTAGGCAAAAACTATTTTAATTTTCAGACTATCGTGGATGAGTTCGTTCAGGCAGACGCAGTCGCAGTGGTGCAGGATGCCCAGCAGGCTGCAGAGGTATTACTGGAACTTTTGCAAGATCAGGTTAAGGCGGAAATCTTGAATGCGGCAGCGCAGCAAATTATGCAGTTAAATACGGGATCGCTTGCCAAGCATATTCAGGTGATTGATCAGTATCTCTAAGTGTGTGCTAGTCATATTCTCAATCTACCTTTCTGAGACAACTGGTCATTCGTAGAAGATTTCTACTTTTAAGGGATTAAAAGTAGCAAAAATCCTTTGCGGTACTGAAGGTACTTCCTGTACCTCAGTACCGCGGGCAACATCCATGTCGCCACACACGATTTCAAATTTGGCGATAATACCTAATTTGAATATTTTGCATGTTAATGTTTTGGTTTTATCTTCCTTATGAATATCGTCCTGCTTGACCCACGTCAAACCGAAACTGAACTTTGGTCCATTACCTCAACTCGGCAACTGGAACATTTACAGCAGCATTTGCAGATCCAGGTGGGAGATACGTTAAAAGTCGGAATTCGGGAAGGTCTGCGTTACCTGACTGAGATTGTCGAAATCTCTGAAAAAGCAGTGCGCTTGAAACCGCTGCAAGAAGAAGCTGTTCCAGAAAAATTGCCAGTGACTTTAATTGTGGCCTTGCCACGTCCGAAAGTGCTGCGCCGTCTGATCATGGATAGTGTCACTTTGGGCGTTGAAAAAATCATTTTACTGCATAGCTACCGCGTCGATAAAAGCTATTGGCAAACCCCATTTTTACAGCAGTTAAATCATTATATCGAATTGGGGCTAGAACAGGCAGGGGATACGGTTGCTCCGAAAATCGAGCTATATAAACGCTTTAAACCCTTTGTTGAAGATATCTTGCCGGGTTTGATTAGTACGGATGGTCCGGCTTATGTGGCACATCCTTATGCAGAGCAAGCGATGCCATTTGCGATTGAGCATCCCTGTACGATTATTATTGGTCCGGAGGGTGGATTTATTCCATATGAAGTTGATTTACTCATCAAAAACGGCTGCCAGGCTGTGAGCCTGGGCAACCGTATTATCCGTACAGAAACCGTGATTCCTTATGTTTTAGGTCGACTGTTTAGCACGGGCTGAAGCCTCTTCATTGCCCTCACCACGATAGACTTTGACTTCCTGTACCGGATACGGAATCGAAATATTATGCTCGGCAAAAGCCTGAATCACACGTTCCTGCACCGCACTGATTGAAGTTCCGGTGCCGGTTTCAGTGGTATCGACCCACCAGAAGGCTTTCAGGGTAATGGAAAAGTCAGCCAGCGCCGTCACATTGACACTAAAGCCCGGTTGGCTGAGGATGGTCGGATCTTTATCTAAAATAGCAGTAATCAGGTCCTTGGCTTTCTGGATGTCATCTTCATAGCCGATACCCACGACGAATTCGCAGCGGCGACGGGTATAGGCGGTATTCACCGTAACCGCACTGGTGTAGACGGTCGCGTTTGGAATGACGATACGGCGGCCATCCGGTGAGCGTAAAAAGGTTGCACGAATCTGGATATCTTCAACCGTCCCTTCCATGCCATTCACGATAATATCGTCGCCAATCTTGAACGGTTCACTGAGCAGAATCAACACGCCAGAGAGCAGGTTCTGGAAAATATCCTTGAAGGCAAAACCGATCGCGACCGAACCAATCCCGAGGGCACTCATCAGCTGACCTGGGGTAAAGCCAGGAACAGCAATCACCAGTCCAATCAGAATACCAAAGAAAATAATAAAGGTACTGCCGACACGGTTGAGTACCAACACCAGATTCTGACGGGTATAAGAGCGGTTTTCCAAAGTTTTACGTACGAAAAACTTGAAGACTTTGGAGAGTAACCAGAAAATCGTAATTACGATTAGCGCGATACAGAAATAAGGCACACGTTCCCAGAAACCTTCCATGATCTTGTCAATGGTGCTGTAGGCATCATTATACTTGGCGGTATGTTCAATCACGGTCTGGGTCGTTTTTTCAGTTGCCTGATGTAACAACTCCGTAGTGCCCTCAGTTACCTGGCTTAAGGTATTGTTTTGCTCTGCCACAAAAATTCCACAATTCAAATTTTGCCTATTTTGCCTGATGTTCAGCAAAAAATTAATAAGGACTCGAAGTCACCAGTGGATATTTTCTAAAAATAACGGCGCTGTTGTTAAAAGTATTTGGTGGTTTTTTGCATCATTTCCGTGGGGGTAGGTGTTTGTTCTTCACCGCTCATATAACTGAATAAAGCGATAGATCCCAACAGGCTAAGCAGGGTCAGGATAATCATCAGCCAGGCCAGAATTTTTTCCCAGAGCAAGGTGATCCGTGCCGGACCATACTGATTACTGCCGCGATCGCCCGAACCAAAAACGATATAAAGCCATACAAAAATGTTTACTACCGGCAGTAAAAATAATAGCGCCCACCAGCCACTGCGGTTCATATCATGCAAACGGCGAACGGTCACCACTAAAGCGAAATACACATAGGCCAGAACCATGACCAGTACACCGATACTGGCCAAGCCTTGCAGTGAAATCAGCCAGTTGGGATCTAGAGAATGGGTAGAAATATTCACAATATCAATACTGAGACCCAGTGCAATACTGCCAAATAAAAAAATGAAATACAGAAATGCCGACCAGGCAATAAAGCTCAAGCGTCCGAAGCGGCCTTTCATCGACAGGGGATGATCCGATGCAGGCAGCGCAGGCGGGCTAAAGTAGGGAGATTCAGGCGATTTCATAAAGCGTATCCTGCTAAATCAGATGAAATAACCACAAGCGGTCAATTTTATTTTTAAGGGCTGTGCTACAGATCATACACATTTGCGCAGAAGATTCTGTACTGTAAGTTGTGGTTTATTTTGATTGAATTTGTATAAATAATCTACGACGAAAGCATGATTGCCGGATTTGAAATAAGCAGGCCATACTGCCATTATGCATAAAAAACAATCAACAACGCAGCATTAACCTCTCGTGATGAGATAGAACAAAATCAAGGAAGTGACCTATGCAAGAGATCTATCCAGTACCCGAAGAATTTAAAAAAACAGCACGTACGCTCGAAGACCAGTACTTTGAACGTTATCAATATTCTATAGAACAGCCAGATAAATTTTGGGCAGAACAGGCGCAACGTCTGGACTGGATCAAGCCCTTCACCCAAGTCAAAAATACCAGCTTTAACAAAGACGATTTTAAAATCGAATGGTTTGCCGATGGTCAGCTCAATGTCAGTGTCAACTGTCTGGATCGGCACCTGAAAGAACATCCGTATAAACCGGCCATCATCTGGGAAGGGGATCATCCTTCACGGCACAAGATTATTTCCTTTGCCGAGCTGCATGATGAAACCTGCCGTTTCGCCAATGTGCTAAAGAAAAATGGCATCCAGAAAGGCGACCGGGTCATGCTGTATATGCCGATGGTCTCTGAAGCCGCGATTGCCATGTTGGCCTGTGCCCGGATCGGGGCGGTGCATTGCGTGGTGTTTGGCGGTTTCTCGCCAGATTCTTTGGCCAGCCGAATTGAAGACTGTCAGGCGAAAATGGTGATTACCGCCGATTCCGGCATGCGTGGCGGCAAGCCGATTCCGCTAAAAGCCAATGTCGACGAAGCTCTGAAACTTGCAGGTACAGACTCGATCCAGAATGTGATGGTGGTGCATCGCACCGGCAACCCGATTGAAATGCAGGAGGGCCGCGATCTCTGGTATCACATGGAAATTATGTCAGTCAATGACATCTGTCCACCGGAACCGATGAATGCCGAAGATCCGCTGTTTATCCTGTATACCTCAGGTTCCACCGGCAAGCCTAAGGGCGTGATGCATACCACTGGCGGTTATCTGACCTATGTGAACTGCACCTTCCGTGAAGCATTTGATATCAAGCAGGATGATGTATTCTGGTGTACCGCAGATGTGGGCTGGATCACCGGGCATTCCTATGTACTGTATGGGCCACTTTCGAATGGTACCACCACCGTGATGTTTGAAGGTGTGCCGCAATATCCAAGTTGGGCGCGTACTGGACATATTGTCGACAAGCATAACGTCACCATTCTCTATACTGCACCGACGGCGATCCGCGCCATGATGCGTGAGGGCGATGCTTTTGTACGGGAAAGTGACCGTAGCAGCCTGAGAATTTTAGGATCGGTCGGTGAGCCAATTAATCCGGAAGCCTGGAACTGGTACTACACCGTGGTCGGTGAAAGCCGCTGTCCCGTCATCGATACCTGGTGGCAAACCGAAACTGGCGGTTTTATGATTACGCCATTGCCGGGTGCGACTGATTTAAAACCAGGTTCTGCGACACGGCCTTTCTTCGGGGTACAACCGGCTATTGTCGATGCCGATGGCAAGGAACTGGAGGGTGAAGCTGAGGGAAATCTGGTGATTAAGGATTCCTGGCCGGGTCAGATGCGTACCATTTGGGGAGACCCGGAGCGTTTTATCGAAGCTTATTTTTCCACCTATCCCGGTACCTATTTCACTGGGGATGGGGCACGTCGTGATAAAGATGGTTATTACTGGATTACCGGTCGTGTCGATGATGTCCTGAATGTATCCGGACACCGCCTCGGTACTGCAGAAATTGAAAGTGCACTGGTGGCGCATGAATCGGTGGCTGAAGCCGCTGTAGTCGGTATGCCGCATGACATTAAAGGTCAGGGAATTTGTGCCTTTGTGACCTTGCAGGCTGATGTTGCCAGTTCAGATCAATTACGTGTAGAACTGGTCAGCTGGGTACGCAAAATTCTCGGTCCAGTGGCGACTCCAGATGCCTTGCACTGGGCGCCGGCATTGCCGAAAACCCGTTCCGGTAAAATCATGCGCCGGATCTTGCGAAAAATTGCAGCCGATGAGCTGGACAGTTTGGGTGATACTTCGACCCTGGCTGAACCGCAGGTGGTGGAGCATCTGATCGCAGAAGTACAGCGTAATAAAGTTTAAATTCAAGCGGTTCCAATACCGGCATTCTGCCGGTATTTTTATATCAGTCATAAGCTCTGCATGCTTTCGAATATAGGTCAGTACCCTGATCTGCTAAGCTGTTTCTATGCTGAACATGAGTTAAAATAATGAATGCACAATCCCCATATTTAAATCAGTCTCCTGTCGATATTGCCCAGAAACTGGCTGAAACTTTTGCCCAGACTGCTGCTGAGCGGGACAAACAGGGGGGCAATCCCAAAGCCGAGCGTGACCTGATTCGTCAGAGTGGCCTGCTCGGTTTGTCTATTCCAAAACAGTATGGCGGTCAGGAGACAGATTGGCAGACCATTTTTAACACTATTCAAATTGTAGCCCAAGTCGACAGTTCACTAGCGCATGTCTATGGCTTTCACCATTTGCTGATTGCGACCGTGCAATTATTTTCCCAATCGGAACAATATGGCCCGTGGTTTGAACAGACTGCCCAAAATAATCTATTCTGGGGTAATACTCTAAATCCGCTGGACCATCGCACCACAGTTACAAAAGTTTCAGAAAACGAATATATTTTCCATGGTGATAAAAGCTTCTGCTCAGGTTCGATTGATTCGGATATGTTGCTGTGTTCAGGTTATGACGAAGCAGGAAAATTACTGATAGGAGTGATTCCTACTTGGCGAGAGGGCGTGAGCTTTCTGGGCGACTGGAACAATATGGGCCAACGCCAGACCGACAGCGGTGGCAGCCATTTTGAGCAGGTCAAAATTCATGAAGATGAATTGCTGTTAAATCCAGGCCCACTGAGTACGCCATATTCCAGTCTACGGCCTTTGATTGCCCAGCTGATTTTCGTGCATCTGTTTTTGGGCGTGGCAGAAGGGGCATTTGAAATCGCCAGACAGGGTGTACAGACCCAAAAAGCCTGGTCCAAATCACTGGCAGACGATGCAGTGAATGATCCTTTTACCCAGAAGCATTTTGCCGAGTTCTATGTACAGCTAGAAGGTGTACGCTTACTCGCAGATAAAGCAGTTCAGGGTTTACAGGCAGCCTGGGAGCTTGGGAATGATTTAAGTGCCGAACAGCGCGGTGAAGTCTCGGTTGCCATTGCCACAGCTAAAATTGCCGCAACCAATACCTCTCTTTATATTACCCAGAATATTTTCCAGGTGATGGGTGCGCGGGCCACCACGGCCAAGCTCAATCTGGACCGTTTCTGGCGCAATGTCCGCACCCAGACTTTGCATGATCCGATCGATTATAAATATCAGGAAGTAGGGGAATGGGTGCTGACTGGAAAAGTGCCTGATCCGAGTTTTTATTCCTGATCTGAAAATAAAAAAGCCTCTTTATCGGAGGCTGTTTTATTCGGGATGAAAAAGTTTGGTTTTAAATTTGCTTAAACGCTTCAATCGCTCTTACACGAGAGGCTTTTAAATCCACGATCGGTTTTGGATAATCCAGTTCAAGATCCGGATTTTTGGCATAGGGTTCATGAATAGATTTAGCATCCAGATGCCCCAGTTCCGGCACCCAGCGGCGAATATAATCCCCATTCGGATCAAACTTCTGTGACTGGCTGACCGGATTAAAAATCCGGAAATAGGGTACGGCATCCATGCCAGTCGAAGCACACCATTGCCAGCCGCCATTGTTCGCTGCCAAATCGCCATCAATCAGCTGCTGCATGAACCAGCTTTCTCCCAAGCGCCAGTCTATTAGCAGGTTTTTACACAGGAACATTGCAGTAATCATGCGCACCCGGTTATGCATCCAGCCAGTAGCCTGCATTTGCCGCATGCCGGCATCGACAATCGGAATCCCGGTTTGTCCTTGTTGCCAGGCAGCCAGATCTTCAGGTGCATTGTGCCACTGGATGTTATCGGTATTTTCCTTAAAAGGCCGATGTCTGGATACACGGGGAAAATCAAACAGGGTATGCAGATAAAACTCGCGCCAGAGCAGTTCATCCAGCCAGGTCTGCTGACCGATATCATCAATCTGGAAATAACCGTCCTTAAACAGGATCTGCATACATTGACGGATCGAGAGAATACCGATATTCAGATACGGTGACAGGCGGCTGGTACCATCGACTGCAGGTAGATCTCGCTCGGTTTTATAGTGAGCCATTTTCTCCTCGATAAAATCATCGAGCAGCTCTAAGGCAGCTTGATCCTGCACAGGCCAGAACTGGGCAACATGATCGACCTTATAATCAACTGCAAATTTTCCCAGATCAAAGCTGGTCAGTTGAGCTGGTAATTCAAGCGGATCTTGAGGCTGAATGGCAGGATAGCAGCCCGGTATATCCTTAATCAGTCGCTCATAGCACTTTTTCTTGAATGCGCTATAGACCTGATAGGGCTGATTGGACTGATTGCGGATACTGGTCAGTGGAAACAGGCTGCGATCATGATACAGTTCGACCCGGATCTGCTGCTGTTCCAGCATCTGCTGTACCTGAGCATCACGTTGCAGTTCATTCACGCCCACTTCAATATTGGCATGTAGCGTATCAATCTGCAGTTTTTGGCACAGGCTTCGCATTTCTGCAGGCAGGTCTTGCCATAAGGGAACATTTAAAATGATTAATGGAATATTCAGCTGCGCTAACTGTTGCTTTAAGACGTCGAGGCGGCGCAGATAAAAATCGATTTTAATCCGGGCATCCTGATGCAGCTTCCATTGTTCAGGAGAGAGCACCACCAGTGCTATACAGCTGCCTTGCTGGGTGGCATGCCAGAGCGCGGCATGATCATGAATGCGGAGGTCTTGACGAAACCAGATCAGTTGCATTGTTAAAATTCTTGGAAAGTCGTTAGTGCAGAATTTTAAGGAATTGCTGGTCTCAAACCTAGCCAGACAACAATTTTATCACATAAAAAAATCCCCCAAGCCGAGCCTTGAGGGAGGGAGTCTGCTGAGATTTATTGGAATGATTATACGGGCTCAGCTTCTTCTTGCTGCACAGGCGTTGCCTGTTGTGCTTCAAGCTCACGGACCAAAGGCAGCACCTTCTGGCCAAAATATTCGACTTCTTCAATAAAATGCAGGAAGCCTGACAGAATCAAATCAACGCCCACTTTTTTCAGTTCAATAATCCGTTCAGCAATCTGCTGCGGTGTCCCGATCAGATTGGTGCGGAACCCGTCATTGTATTGCACCAGATCTTCAAAGGTGGATTGGGCCCAGTTGCCTTCACCTTCCTGACTTGCTGCGCCGGCTTCACGGGTGGCTTCACCAAAAGATTTCACTGCCTGCACATTGGCCTTGCTAATAATTTCCTGCAATACAGCCTGCGCTTCTTCTTCGTTATCCCGTGCAATCACAAAGGCATTTACACCAATTTTCACCGAGTGATTGTTGGCCTTGGCTTTTTCACGAATATCATCGATCTGTTTTTTCAGCTCTTCCGGGGTATTGCCATTGGTGAAGTACCAGTCAGATACGCGAGAAGCCATATCACGTGCTGCCCGGGAACTGCCGCCCTGAAAGATTTCAATATGTGGTTTTTGTAGCGGTTTTGGACTCAAGGTATAGTCTTTAAATTGATAATATTTACCTTCAAAATTAAAGTTATTCTGGGTCCAAACCCCTTTCAGGCTACGGATAAATTCTTCCGAACGGGCATAACGCTCGTCATGCTCCGGCCACTCTTCCCCAATCGCATCAAACTCACCGCGGAACCAGCCACTGACCACATTGATCGCGATCCGGCCATTGCTCAGATGGTCAATCGTCGCCAGTTGTTTTGCAGCCAGTGCCGGCTTCCATGGACCCGGCAGAATCGCGGCAATGACTTTCAGGCGTTCAGTTTTGGCCAGAATGCCATGACTGAAGCTGACCGATTCATGCTGGTTTTCTGCGTTATAGCCGGCAGTAAAACGGATCTGGGTCAGGGCATAATCAAAGCCTGCCTGTTCAGCGGTTTGTGCCAGACGCACGTTATAGTCATAGCTCCAGTCGGTGCGCTGCTCGATATTACTAACCACCAGGCCACCACTGACATTCGGCACCCAATAGGCAAATACGATATTTTTATCATTCGACATATTCATCACCCTCTGCAATGCTGTGTTCAAGCCACTTGAGTCTTTGGTGCTTTCTTGCTGTGCAAGCGCGATTCTGCGGCATCCAGGCTCGGCACGGCTGCTGAAGGCAGCACTTCTTCCTGTTCGATCTGCTTGTTAATGCCCAGATTTTGAATCGCTTGAATGGTTTTTTCTTTAACGACTTCAGCACGTTGTCCCTTGGCTGGTGCCCATTCAAGAATCGGCAATGCACGCGCCACAGCCAGGGTAATCCGGTCGCGGAGCAATTCACTGTGAATGGTATATTCAGGGGTGAAATCGCGGTCGGTGGCATAGACCCCAATCGGTAAAGTCTGTGCCTGAAAGAAGCTGAATAAAGGACGCAGTTGATGTTCAAGCACCAGCGCATGACGGTCACTGCCACCAGAAGCTGCCAGTAATACCGGAACATCGACCAGCGCCGTTTGCTCAACAAAGTCAAAGAAATGCTTGAACAGGCCGGTAAATGAAGCGCGGTACACAGGAGTGCCAACAATGAGCGCATCTGCGGCTTCTACTGCTGCCAGATCATTCTGAACGCGTTGCGGCAACTGATTGCGATAAATCGCGCCGCCCAAAAGCGAACCAATTTCACTAAATTTAATGAAATGCACATTGATTGGTGTCGCTTCCCCAAGCTCATCCAGAATGGCCTGAACCAAGGCTTCGGTTTTTGAGGGGTGATTTAAACCGCCAGATACGGCAACAATATTTAAGGGTTTTTGCGCATTAAAATTAGACATATTTAGAACCTGAAAATAGGGTTAATCTCGGAATGACCCTATTAATCCCGATTCAGCGAAGGGCTGTAAAATAACGAAAAGCTGAAAAGTTATCTGATTTTGCGATATACGACAAAGGCCTGATTTTTAAGGAAGGTTTTGTGGGTAAGTGAATGATATTTATATTTATATTGAATAAAGATAAGCTTTTTCAGTGAGGAATAAGTGATATATAAAAAAGTGATGAGAATTAAACAATTATTGCAATAGTGCAAAAATGGGCAATTTTGAAGAAAAACTGCATATTATTTTAAAAATTGTAGTGTCTTGCATATCCTTAACCGGGTTGTATGGTTAGAATAGGGGCTACCGTGCCAAGATCTCTCACGTTGCCTATGAATATTTTAATCGTTGATGATCATCCACTATTTCGTCATGCCTTGATTCAAGCTGTACGTTATAGCCTGCCACAAGCCCAGATTCATGAAACTGCGGCAGTCAATGAATTTTATGAACGTCTAGAAAATGGCCCTGAGCCTGATCTTGTGCTGCTGGATTTAAACCTGCCGGGCGCTTCCGGCTTTTCTGCCCTAGTGCATGTCCGCGCACAATATCCGTCTTTACCGATTATTGTCGTGTCTGCGCATGAAGAAGTCAGCATCATCCAGCGTGCGATCGCGCATGGTGCGATGGGCTATATTCCTAAATCTGCCCACCCAAGCCATATCGGTGAAGCGATTCGTGAAGTGCTAGAAGGTGAAATCTGGTTACCGCCAAATCTGCCGGCCAATATGAATTTTGATCCGCGTGCTGCCGATGAAACGGCTTTGGCAGAACGGATCCAGTCTTTGACGCCACAACAGTTCCGGGTAATGATGATGGTGGCTGAAGGTTTATTAAACAAGCAGATCGCTTATGAGCTGGATGTATCGGAAGCGACGATTAAAGCGCATGTGACGGCAATCTTCCGTAAGCTTGGCGTACAAAACCGGACACAAGCGGTATTGGCCATCAATGCACTGAATATTGAAGACCGCAAAATGTAAGTTCTGCATAGCCGAATTGAAAAAGACCTCCTTGGAGGTCTTTTTTTATGAGCGAAATCTGCAAAAATGAGTGCAAAGGCCTGAGTCAGCTAGGCGATATAATCCTGTTTGCGGGTGAAATCATCACAAAACAAAGGATTTAAGGCACATTGCAATTCATCAATCTGCTCTTCGGTGACATAACCTTTCGACTTCAGATATTCCGCCACGCGATCATCACGCAGACTCAGGAAAGTCGCATCATAAACACCGAGATCGACAAACAGCGCCGCAGTTTCCAGACTGTTAAAACGGTCCAGATAAACTTCATTGTCATACATCAGGAAGACATGTTCGTCGCGCGTATTCGGATCGACATGTAAACGCTGCGCCAGCTCATGTGGACAGGTTTTAATAAATAACAGATCAGACAGCTCATCAAACTGGCTAGTGTCTAGGCAATCTTCTTCATTTTTGACCTTACCTAGCCAAGCTTTAAAGACCAGTACTGCACCACCACGCAGCAACATACTCCAGATCTGATGACGGGTTTTTGCCGGAAGATCCTCTGTTTCAGCTTCTAAAGACTGAATCAGCTTGTCTTCCTGTTCAGCAATCTTTTCAAATAGACCCAGACCTTGCGGCTTGTAGGCATAAGGTTCAAAGACATCAAAATGTAATTCATCAAAGACTTGCAGTGCCAGAGGGACTGCACTCTGATACAGCGTCTCCAGTGCCTGATACTGGGCATCATTCAGCTTGCTGTATTTAAAGATCTGTGCCCAGTCAATACTTGGCAATAAGGCATTGGCGCCATATTGACGGTGAAACTGCTGGGTCTGATTCAGGCCCTGGTTTTGATCTATGTTCATGTGAAGAACTCCGATATGCAGAAATAGATCAGCGACCAAAAAAATTAAGGCTACATGAGATGGAAACTGATCGTTTCTTATTCCTCTATTTTTAGAGCCAAGTACAAGGGATAAAAATACGACTAAAGTTATAGTAGTGGAAAATTACTCTTTAATTTTTATTAAAAACAATAAGATAATTAATTGTAACTAAGTGTACACATGTACATTAATACATTCGTCAGTTTTTGCCATAGTGAATTAAAAAATGAGCATTTTGGTCAATTTATTCAGCTGTATTTTCGGCATATTTGCTGCTTTTAGCACATTAGAATAAATTTTATGCAAGCTAGGTAAGTTTATGTGGCAGTTGAGTATAAAAAATGCCCATTTCAGGGTGTGAAATGGGCATTGATCAGATCGTTATCTACTTAGGAGTCGGAAATTTTCAGTCCAGATAACCATGAACGTAATGAGGCCGGTTTCAGCGGTTTTTTCAGCAGAACAATGTTTAGCTCTTTTAGACGTTGCGGCAATTCCGGATCGGAATCGGCGGTAATCAACGCGACCGGAATATCCTTCGAACGATGTTCCAGAATGAAATCCAGACCGATCTTGTCCTGATTCAGATGTTGATCCACCAGCCAGACCTGAATATTTTCCTGCTGAATCAGCATGGCTGCTTGTTCAGGTTCAGTGGCTTTAAACACCTGATAACCCCATTTGGTCAATAAGGTCGACATGCCTTCCAGAATGGTTTCATCATTATCCAGACATAGAATCTTAAAGGCTTTGCTCTTTAAAGGTACGGCCTGAACCGGTGCTGCGACCACTTTCGGTGCTTCGATCACAGGCACTTCAATCATAAAGCAGGAACCTTTACCCAGCGCAGAAGACACATGTACCGGATAGTCCAGCATGCTGGTCATGCGTTGTACGATCGCCAAACCTAGGCCCAGACCCTGTTCACCCCAAGGCGAGGTGTGGCCGCAACGTTCAAATTCCTGAAACAGTTTGATGCGCTGTTCTTCGGCAATGCCCGGGCCAGTATCCCAGACGCCAATACGGATATGATTCGGTCTGCTGCTCGAACGTAATACACCGACCACCACTTTACCTCTGGCAGTATAACGCAACGCATTGCTGACAAAGTTCTGGATAATGCGGCGAATCCATTGTGGATCGGTATCAATCCAGAACTGTGCATCATGCACACTGAACTTGATACCACGCTGTGCAGCGATGGATTTGAACTGGAGTTCCAGATCGCTGAGCAGGTCATGCAGCGGATAAGCCTGACGTTTCGGCTGAATGGTGCCGCCTTCCAGTCGGGCAATATCCAGCAGGGCAGACAACATGCTTTCTGCACCATGCAAAGCACGATCCAGTTGTTGTAAGGTCTTGCGGTCTTCATCATTCTGCACGCTTTGTTCGAGTGCGGTACTGAACAGGCGCGCGGCATGCATTGGCTGCAACAGGTCATGACTGGCGGCTGCAATGAAGCGGCTTTTTGACATATTGGCCTTATCGGCCTGTTCACGCGCCAGTTGCTGCTCGGACAATGCATCGGCCAGCTGCTGGGTACGGTCCTGAACGCGGGCTTCAAGCACGGCTTCATTTTCACGGAAGGCAGTAATATCGGCGAAAGTGGTAACGAACCCGCCGCCTTCGATCGGATTGCCGCGCATCTGAATGACGCGGCCATCTTTACGAATCCGTTCAAATTCATGGGCACTGCCGACCTGCATCCAGTGAATCCGTTTCCGTACATGTTCTTCAACCGAGCCCGGGCCACATTCACCACGTTCAGCATTATAACGGATCAGGTCTGCGATTGGACAACCGACATAGACAATATCGGTCGGATAATCGAACAGTTTCAGATACTGATTGTTCCATGCGACCAGACACATGTTTTCATCGACTACGCTGACCCCTTGGGTCATGTGATCAATCATGGTCATGATCAGGTTCTGATTAAAGCGTTGCCATTGCGAGGCCTGATCGAGAATATTGGCGACTTGACCCAATGCCAAACCATTGTTGACCATTGCCGTAGTCAGTAGGGTACGTGCCGAAGCGGCCCCGATAGTTCCGGCCAGATACTGTTCGGTGAAACGCCACCACATGCCATTGGCACTGCTGTTTTCATTCAGCTCAACACTGTTTTGGGTGCAGAACTGCTGGAAAGCGCGTGTGGTTGGGCCTTCGCCGGTAATGCGTTTAGCTAGGGTAATCAGATCACCGACTTTTAAACGGGCGACATCCTGATGCGAATAGCTGACCTCGTTAGAAGGACTCTGCGAGGGTAGTGGCTTGGTTTCATAATAGAAGAAACTTTCGGCTTGAATCTGTTCGGCAATACTCGGACGGAAAATACGGGAAATCCAGATATACAGCAGGGTATTTAAGCCCAGTGCCCAAACTACGCCATGGGTCAGTGGATCAAAAGACTCAAAACCGATCAGGGCTTCCGGTCTTAACCAGTTCCAGCCAAAAGGCCCTTGATTCAGCAAGCTTTGGCTAAAGCTGCTATAGGCTTCTGGCAGGCTTCGCAAAATGGTTGGAAACAGCAGGGTATAAGCCCACAAGGCAAAACCGGTCAGGAGTCCAGCATAGACACCCTGTTTACTACCGCCACGCCAGTACAGGCCACCGATCAGGGCAGGGGCGAATTGTGCCACCGCACTAAATGCCAACAGACCAAAAACCGACAACTGGTCAATATCATTAAAGAAATTGAAGAACAGGAAGCCCATCAACATCACGCCCAGAATACAGACCCGGCGGGTAAATTTCAGCACCAGCGGCAAGCGTTTGTCATGCCGGGAAATCAGCTTTAAACGCCACAACGCCGGCATGATCAGGTCATTGCTGAGCATGATTGACAGTGCCACGGAAGACACCAGTAGCATCCCGGTAGAGGCAGAGAAACCACCCAGAAATGCCAATAAGGTCAACCAGTCCTGATTATAGCTAAGTGGTAAGGACAGGACCGCCACATCCGGAATGGCCAGATATTGCGGTGCAGCATGTAGCGCCCAGCTGGCAATTGGAATAATCGCCAAGGTAGTCAGAATCAAATAAACTGCAAACCAACGCCGCGCACCACGAATATGTTTTTCATCACGTAGCTCAACCACAGCTACATGGAACTGACGCGGCAGGCAGATAATGGCCAGTGCCGCGAGCAGGGTCTGAATCCAGAAACTTTGTGGCACGCCAAACAGTTGTACATCATGAAAAGTAGTGCTGATATCGCTACTGATCTGTGCCAGATTTTCTGGTGCTTCAAACATAAAGAAACAGGCAACTGCCAGCAGGGCGAAGAGTTTGACAAAAGACTCAAATGCCACGGCCAGCATCAGGCCGCCATGCTGTTCAGTATTGGCAATCTGCCGGGTACCAAACATCATCGCCAGTATTGCCAGAACCCCGGTCAGAAACAGTACGCCATTGGTCGTGCCGGTTACACCTGCGGAAGGCTCCAGAATGACGGCGGCACTCAGGGCAATCGCACGTAACTGTAAGGCCAGATAAGGCACAATCGCCACCACCGCCAGAATGGTCACCAGCGAGGCGAGGGGACCACTTTTACCATAGCGTGCTGCGACAAAGTCAGCGATCGAAGAAATGGCATGATGCTGTCTCACTCGTCCCAGACGGCGCCAGATGTCATAGCCGACAGCAACAAAGAGCAGCGGACCCAGATAGATCGGCAGGAAAATAATGCCTTCACGTACCGCAGCACCCGTGGCGCCGTAAAAGGTCCAGGAGGAGCAGTACACTCCTAAAGTTAAACTAAACAATAGCATGCGCCCACGGGTACTCAGCCGGCTGGCATGTTTTTCCCCGTAGAAAGCGCAGATAAAGAGTAATGCGATATAGAGGGCGAGTACCCCTATGATGAGCCAACTGTTCATATAGCCTGATGTGTACTGAGCATGCCGCTATGATAACGCATCGTGAACGCTACAGTTTAAATTGATCATTTTTTAACGACCAAAGTCTAAATTACAAGCACCTACGATTATTGTTAACTTGCAACAGTGATAATTCGAATTAAAAAATAGGCAGCCCAAGGTTGGGCTACAGGAGTAGTAATTATGGATGAGGTACAAGTAGATCGTATTCTACAAAATCCAAAATTCAAGGAAATGGTCCGCAAGAAAAGTATGCTCAGCTGGACGTTGACCGGCATTATGCTATTTGTCTATGTGGGTTTCATGTTGCTGGTTGGTTATAACAAAGAATTTCTATTGTCTTCAATTTCAGGTGGTGTGACCACGTGGGGTATTCCACTTGGTCTGGGTATCATTGTCCTGTCGTTTATCTTGTGTGGTGTGTATTCCTACATTGCCAATAACAAACTTGATCAATTGACTGAAGAAGCAATCCGTGAAGTCGAAGCGATTGCTCATGAAAAAGGACACCACTAAGATGAAATGGAATTCTCTTATTGCTCTTGCTGCAACTGCAATGGCCTCAGGTATGGCTTTCGCTGGTCCTGATCTGGGTGCAGCAGAACAGCAGGCGACCAACTGGCACGCGATTATCATGTTTGTGGTTTTCGTCGGTGCAACACTGTTCATTACCAAATGGGCAGCGAAACAAACCACCAGCACCACAGATTTCTATACGGCCGGTGGCGGTATTTCTGGTTTCCAGAATGGCCTGGCGATTGCCGGTGACTATATGTCAGCAGCATCATTCCTGGGTATTTCCGCGATGGTGTTCCTGTCAGGCTTTGATGGCTTGCTGTATTCACTGGGCTTTATGGTCGGTTGGCCGATCGTATTGTTCCTGGTGGCAGAACGTCTGCGTAACCTGGGTAAATACAACCTGTCAGACGTAGTATCTTTCCGCTTGCAGGAAAAACCGGTACGTACCTTGGCCGCTTTAAGCTCGCTGGTTGTGGTTGCGTTTTACCTGATTGCACAGATGGTGGGTGCAGGTCAGCTGATCAAACTTCTATTCGGTCTGAACTATAACATTGCAGTCGTGATCGTTGGCTTGCTGATGATGGCCTACGTAATTTTCGGCGGTATGTTGGCGACCACTTGGGTACAGATCATCAAGGCGGTAATGTTGCTGTCTGGTGCGACCTTTATGGCATTCATGGTCATGAAAGGCGTGGGCTTCAGCTTTACCAACATGTTTGAACAGGCGATTGGTGTTTATTCAAAAGTGCATGACTTGAGCCTGACAGATGCGACCAAGATCATGGGTCCGGGTAGTCTGGCGTCTAATCCGATTGATGCAATCTCTTTAGGTCTGGCATTGATGTTTGGTACAGCAGGTCTGCCACATATCCTGATGCGTTTCTTCACGGTAAAAGATGCCAAAGAAGCGCGTAAATCAGTCGTGGTTGCTACAGGCTTTATTGGTTATTTCTACCTGCTCACCTTCATCATTGGTTTCGGTGCGATTCTGTATGTATCGAACAACCCGCAATTCCTTGATGTTGCGAAAATGGCAGTGACTGGCAAGCTGGAGCTGGTCGGTGGTAATAACATGGCGGCGGTGCACCTGTCTGATGCAGTGGGCGGTGACCTGTTCATGGGCTTCATTTCTGCAGTTGCATTTGCCACGATTCTTGCAGTCGTTGCTGGTTTGACCCTGTCAGGTGCTTCAGCAATTTCGCATGACTTGTATGCCAACGTGTTGAAGAAAGGCCAAACCACGCCTGAATCTGAACTACGTATGTCTAAAATTGCGACTTTAGGTCTTGCGATCTTCGCGATGATTCTCGGGATTCTGTTCGAGAAACAAAACGTAGCCTTCATGGTCGGTCTGGCATTCTCGGTTGCGGCATGTGCCAACTTCCCGGTACTGGTATTGTCTATGTTCTGGAAAGGTTTGACGACACGTGGTGCAGTTATTGGTGGTGTTGCCGGTCTGGTAACCGCAGTAACCTTGATTGTGCTGTCTAAAGCAGTATGGGTCGATACTTTGGGTATTTCTGATACGCCAGTGAACCCGTTCAATGGTCCTGCAATCTTCGCGATGCCATTGTCATTCTTGTGCTGCTGGTTGTTCTCTGTGACGGATAATTCGGCACAGGCTCAGGCAGAACGCAAAGCCTTTGATGCCCAGTTTGTACGTTCACAAACCGGTATTGGTATCTCAGGCGCATCGGATCACTAAGATCTGCGCTACGCTAAAAAAGCCCCGTCAGGGGCTTTTTTTATGGAGATATAATCAAGCTTTCTCTTTAGCATAAACGCCGTATTGAATTGAGATGGCTGGATTTGTGCAGCGTTATTTCAGTAATTTTCATACAAATCGCATATCTGCAAGCGGATTTAAGCGTGCTATGTTAAAAGCTGCTAACAATAACAATGTGTTCCCTACATGACGATAGTAACAAGAAGAGCAACAAGAAGGGCATTATGAAGCAATCTCTGCAACAGTTCTGGAACAGCTTTACCCATTTGCCTTCGGCATGGCTGTTGTGCCTGCAATTGCTGATCCTGATCTTGTCGGTATTGAGTTATGAAAGCGTGTCTTATCGGGCGGGAACCTGGGTGCTGGGTGTTCTGGTTTTGCTGGTGATTGCCAGAGTCATTCGCCAGACTCCAATGTTTACCATTTTAGGACTTAGCTTTGTCGCCGGTGCGATTTTCTTTTCCTCTCTGATTGTGCTGGGACTGCGTTATACCTGGATCCATGTCACCGCCAACCTGTTTGAAGCTGGTGCTTATTTTAGTGCAGCCTATGGCCTACTGCGTTATATGTTTCATGACCGTTATCTGACCAAGGATGAACTCTTTGCCGCTGGCGCAGTATTTACCTTACTGGCCTGGGGCTTTGCTTTTCTCTACAGTATCTGCCAGCTTCTGGTGCCATACAGCTTTTCAGACCCTGATTTACAAGCCTATCAACCCTGGCTGGATCTGATTTTTCTCAGTTTCAGTGTACAGTCTGCAACAGGACTGTCCGATATCATGCCGGTCAGTCCGGTCGCACGGATGTTAGCGATTATTCAGATGTTTGTCGGGGTGATGTATCTGGCGCTGATTGTATCCCGCTTAATTGCCTTGCAATATATCGCACGTCTACCTCATAAAAAGAACGTGAAAAATAGAGAAAACCCGCCTGAGTAATGAAGTTCATCCTTTTATTGTATTGGTTACAGTAACTTAACGGCTTTATTTTGTGTCACATCCTAAAATAGCAGGAGATCTAGCTTCCATAGACTGAATCTGTCTGATCATTTTGACCTTACCAATAATTATTTGACGCTGTTTGTCGATCCAATTTTTAAAAAATGGAGGAGGTATGCCTTCCACAAAACCATCCTGGTTTGCCAATATCAATCCAAATGTTTTTATTAGTACTGTCGCCATTATTGCGATATTTTTAGCGTTGGTCGTATTTGCACCCGATGCTTTTTCAGTTTTCACCCAGCAACTGAACCAGTGGATTACCACCTCCTTTAGCTGGTTCTATGTATTGTCGGTGGCGATATTTCTCATCCTTCTGGTTTATATTGCCCTATCGGATATGGGCAAAATCAAACTGGGACCCGACCATAGCCAGCCGAAATATAGCAGTGCCTCCTGGTTTGCGATGTTATTCACCGCAGGAATGGGGATTGGACTGATGTTCTTTGGCGTGGCCGAACCGGTGATGCATTATGTCACGCCACCTGCCGGTGAACCGGAAACTGTACTGGCTGCACAACAATCTATGCGGGTCACCTTTTTCCACTGGGGCTTACATGCCTGGGCTATTTATACGCTTGTTGGCCTATCCTTGGCTTATTTTGCTTACCGGCATCAATTGCCTTTAAAAATCCGTTCGGCCTTGTATCCACTGATTGGTCAAAAGATCTATGGTCCGATTGGAGATGGCGTCGATACCTTTGCCACCATTGGTACGGTATTTGGTGTGGCCACCACGCTTGGTTTCGGGGTGACCCAAATCAATTCAGGTTTGAACTATTTGTTTGGCATTGAACAGGCACCCAGTACTCAGATCATTTTGATTATTGTGGTCAGTGCCATGGCGGCGACTTCCGTATTTTTTGGATTAGACAAAGGAATTAAACGTTTATCTGAACTAAATTTGGTACTTGCACTGCTGTTGCTGATTTTTGTCTTTGTGGCAGGTCCGAGTATTTATCTGTTACAGACAACTATTCAGAATGCCGGCCAGTATGTCTCTAATCTGTTTAGTATGACCTTTAATCTGTATGCCTACCAGCCAAGTGGCTGGATTGGGGGCTGGACCATCATGTACTGGGCCTGGTGGATTTCCTGGTCGCCATTTGTCGGGATGTTCATTGCCCGGGTCTCGGAAGGGCGCAGTATTCGTGAATTTATCGTGGGTGTATTGCTGATTCCGACCGGATTTACCCTGATCTGGATGGGTTTTATGGGCAATGCCGCGCTGTATAGCATTATGCATGAAGCCAATACCAGCTTGCTAGAAGCAGTTCAGCGTGATTCATCTGTGGCTCTATTCGAATTTTTAGCTAATCTGCCTTTTAGCTCAGTAACCAGTATCATTGCGACTTTACTAGTGATGCTGTTCTTTGTGACTTCTGCCGATTCAGGGGCATTGGTGACTGATTATCTGACAGCAAAAAGTGAAAATTCACCGACCTGGCAGCGTCTATTCTGGACCGTGCTCATGGCTTTGTTAGCCATCATCCTCTTGCTGGCGGGTGGCTTAGAAGCCTTGCAATCGGCCACGATAATGAGCGCCTTGCCATTTACCTTCATTATGCTGCTGATGTGCTGGGGATTAATCAAAGCCTTACATCTGGATGTTACCAAAATGCATGCGCTGCAAGCCGCACGGATTACCCCGCGTGCGATCCAGAATCCGCGCAGCTGGCAACAGCGATTAGGCCTGATTATGCATTATCCGCACACTCAGGAAGAGGTGCAGCAGTATATTCACAATACAGTGAATAAGGCATTTCTCAGCTTTCAAAGTGAATTGAAACGGCGCCGATTACACGTGGTGATTAGCCCGCTAGAAGACGGTATACAGCTCCGTGTTGATCATCAGGATGAAATTAATTTTATCTATCAGGTCAATGCCACCCAGACTTTAAGTCCAAGCTTTATGTCTGAACTGGAGAATGCGAGCGTAGATTCCTATCAGGCAGAAGTCTTTTTAAGAGAAGGTGGGCAGGGTTATGATGTGATGGAGTGGACGCAAGAAGATCTATTGCAGGACATCATTGACCAATATGAACGTCATTTGCACTTCTTAAGTCTGGTACGTACACCTGAGTAAACGAAGTCATAAAACAATAAAAAAGGACGCAATATGCGTCCTTTTTTGATTCAGAATCTAATCAGAAATTAGAAACGGAATTTGGCATTTACACCAATCGTTTGTGTATCCAGTGCTTGGCCTTCAGCATTTGCATTTACATAAGATGCGCCAACTGCAACAGCAGGAGTGATGAAGTAGTTTACGTTCGCGCCCCAAGCTTTGTCTGGAGAACCAGCAAAGCTAGATTCCATATAAGATGCGCCAACGCTTAACTGTGGGTTAAGGAAAAGAGTTGTACCTAAGTTGTAGGCAGTATCTTCACCATAAACCAGGCCACTTTCAAAACCAATTGACATGTTAGTACCGTCAATCGCGCCTACATATTTAGTGCGGGCAGTGATTGCGTCTTGGTCTTCATTGATTGTGCCAGATTCAAGAGCAGCTTTAGCAACACCGTTGTTAAACATGTTGAAAGCATCATAAGAAGTTTGGTCAGCAACGCTGGTATAACCCACAGCAACCAAGAAGTTAGGGATTAGTAATGCACCTAGTTCTAATGCATAACGGTCACCATTGCCGTCTACGTCGCCCGCTTTGTTATCCGCGATGGTATGGCTATAAGAAGCGCTTGCATAAGCAGGAACAACGTTAGTCGGGATATACGCTTCACCTTTTACACCGAAAGTATGGTGCACAGTGCGATCACCAAATTCTTGTCCGTCTTCGCCGTATGTATAAGCAGCAGAAACATTAGATGCTTGGTTTAAAAAAGCAGCTTCAGCTAAAGGACCTTTAGAAGCATCAACATTGTTGAAGTAGTAAGTACCTTGAACTGCACCAGTGAAGTCTTGTTCATTTGCAGTGTTGTCGATGAACTCTGACTGACCTTGAACTTCAAATTGATATGCTTGAGCACCGGTCATGGCTAATAATAAAGCAGTGGCTAAACCGAGTTTTTTCATGATATTTACCGTTTTGTTACAAGATGTGTACAGCTTTGGAACACATTGTATTGTGACAATTTATTAAGTCAATCCAATTCGAAATCGATATTTTTTAAGCTAAATCTTTGTATTAATTTTGTGTAAAATTCAAGTATCAGGCTCGGAAGCCATTTTAGATAAAAACTCTTGTATAACAAAAATCTAGAATTTAAATATAGATTTTGACTAAAAGTTAAAGAGAAATTGTGTGGTTATTTAAATCACTTAATACGATCAATTATAATATAATAATCTATTAAAACAATTAATAATCGGTGAGCTAATTCATAAATGTGTCAAGAAGTGCAAGATGTCTGGCGCAACATGTCTTGACTGGATTGCTTAATTTTAAAGCATCATCAGCTTGGATCTTAGAATAGGTGTCTGTTTTTTGAGCTAAATGGGCATGTTTTATAATCTTGACTGGAGCAATCGGCTTTACATTTTGAGGGGAATTTTACATAATATGAAAATCAAGTTAGAGTTCACACTTTTATAGTGATTTAGCCTGATTCTCCACAATTTTTTGTTTTATCGCCCAGCTTTCCCCAAGGTTGGGCTTTTTTTTTGTCCAGTATTTTTTATTTCGGATCATTCCGTTTCTGAAAAACCTTTAATTAAAAAAGATCATAAGAAGAAATATTATAATAATTTTAAGCACCAAAATAGTGCATATTAAAAAGTAAAAATGTAGGTCTAAAATTCAATAGCTAAAAAAAACCCCAATTTTCATAGAAAATCGGGGTTTTTTCGCCAAAATTTGCGGGTAAACTAAAATATCTGCTGAGGAATAATTTAACTCGCCCTAATGCGGTGCATTATGCACCTATTTGTTGCAGGTGTAAATAGTGCAGAAAGCAAGTTTTTATATTTTTTTAGCTGCTTAAATTCCCTTGTTTTTGTAAGAGTTTATAGGGAATTGTAGTCATGAAACCCTGCATTAACATTTTAAATAAACCAACTTAAGTATCTGAAAAATAATAGATGATAAAAATTCATTAAAAACATAAGTGAAGTAAGACTAAAGGCTTTAAGACCATCCTGTTTTATTTGTATAATAATCAATCTATTTAGCTTTGCTTGTCATATTGGGGCGTAATACAACAGCATGAATACCTTACGCTCTGAGTGGATCAGTAAACGTTTGTACTGGTCAATGTCGATTATTATTTTATGTTTGCTTTGCATCTGTATTCCCTTAATTGTGAGTAGCAGTCAAAGTTATTTAAAATCCAGACAAACCTATCAACAATTGAATGCCTTACAGCAGGTCGCTGATCTGGCAAATAAAATTTCGCGTGAGCGTGCGCCTGCCAATAAAGCCATGTCCAGTTCGGTGCAGGAATTTGCCCAGCATCAGCAAGAGCTAATCAGCTACCGTCAACAGGTGGATCGGCAGCTCTCCCAGACGGCTGATGTCTTGACGGAGGTCGGTTTTAACAACCTGAGTCAGCAACTTTCACAGCTTGAAATCAGCCTGAAAAAAGGACGTGCACAGGTTGATGCTTATACCCGGATGCCACGTCAGCAACGTAGTGCACAAGAACTTGATCAGGCGATTCTGGCCATGTTTGCTGCCTGGGAAAGTTGTCGTGAACTTTTACGTGACGTGGCGGTGGCTTCAGATAGCTCATCGACCCCTCTGAATAACTATATTAGCCAGATTCTATTTTTATCAGATTTACGTGATCAGGCGGGGCGGGTTGCCTCGTCTATCATGGCGCATGTGACTTTTGAAGCGCCGCTTCCCACTGAAAATATTACCCGCTCTTTACAGACCCAACATCAGGTGGTTATTTGTGGGCCTTGATTGATACCATTCAACCTGCTCAAGATAAAACAGAGGAATTCGTCCGTTTACATCGACGGGTAGAAACCGAGTTTATTCAGCAGGGCTTACCCATTGTGAGTGAGCTGATCAGTGACAGTCTGGAACAACGTGACTACCGTTTGAGCGGAACAGAGCTGACTGAAGCGATCGTAGATAAATTTGCGACTGTGATAGATCTGCAAACTTACCTGCTGCAATACAGCAGAGATGCCGCTATTCAAGAAATGAACAGCAATATGCAGCGTTTGATCTGGAGCGTGTTGGTATCGCTGATTTCATTACTGACCGCGATTTCCACCATGATTTTTGCACGTAAACAGGTATTCCTGCCGCTGATTCAGGCACGCCGCATGTTGTTGAGTTTGTCTAAAAACTCGGGTCGTCAGAAAATTGATATGCGGCTACGTGAAGTGAATCATTCAGATTCTTTATTTGCGGCCATTCAGAAATTGCAAAAAATGTTGCAAGAACGTGATGCGCTAGAATTTCGTTTAAAGAATATTGCCCATTCCGATTCTTTGACCGGATTATCCAACCGTTTCGCGCTAGAAGAATATATTCGTTTTATGGAAAATCAGCCGGGTCAATTGAGCCAAACCTGTTTGATGATTATTGATATTGATCATTTTAAACAGGTGAATGATCAATATGGGCATATTATTGGCGATCAGGTGATTCAGCTGGTGGCCGAGCGTTTAAAGGCCAATGTCCGTGCTACAGATTTGCTGGTACGTTATGGGGGCGATGAATTTCTGGTGCTGATTGAAAATATCCAGATGCAGCAGGCATTGATTGTGGCCGATAACATTCGGGCTGAAGTGGCTGAGCGTCATATTGTGACTGCAGCAGGAGACGAGATTCAGATTTCGGTCAGTATTGGGGTTGCCATTGGTGCCGTGTCCTGGATGGCTTTATTGTCAAATGCAGATGATGCTTTGTTTGCAGCAAAGGCCAAAGGACGTAATGCGGTGGCAGAGGTTTAGTTCAAAAGACTGTTTTCTCTACTTTTGAACTGCACAAAAGTAGCAAAATGCATTTGTTCGACTGATGCTAAGTCCCTTTAGCACAGTCGAACGAGCGACATCCGTGTCGCTAGTCATGTGATCTAATTTTGATAATCTTTGGTTTTGTCTATGAGATAGTTAATAAAATTTGTGCAGGCAACAAGCATAAATTTGGCATCGATATAAGAAAGATTTGATTCGTCTAACATTGCATGGCGAATACCATCTGCATCTGATGTATACTCATATAAAGATTTAATACTAGCTTTTAATGCAGGATGTATTGGATATTGTTTTTCAATTTGACCAATTGCATCACCTAAAGTTACTTTGTCTTTCTTTAATATTTTTTGACACATACCTTCTAATGCCGAAACAGATTCTTTAATTGAATTTCGATAATCAGGATTTTGACGATCAGACATCAGTTTTAAGGCTTGATTAAGATGTTGTTGCACACCTAAATAAGAATTGGCTTGTTCTAAAGCATTTTCTATGGATTAGATTTCTTGTTAAGATGTTATTTCTGTAACTCTATAATTAATTATTCTATACACAGAATTTTCAATTTCTAAACAAGAATTTATTAAAGTAGTAAAAATTTCTTTCTCATCGAGATCGAAAGGAAAATAATCCAAAAATGGGTGGTGTTTTAAAAAGTATGCTGACATTAAATGAAGCCATTATTGATGTAAAAGAAGGTTAAGTCGAAGGCTTTAAAATG
>NZ_JALGQY010000055.1:0-6322 GCF_022809915.1 Acinetobacter lwoffii
CATTTACTTTGAAGGTCGATTAGATGATATAATTAAAATCTAGTCAAATTTACTGACACAGAATTTTGAACGCCCTCTAAAAATGGGAGCTTATCGCTCCCATTTTTATTTCGTATAAAGTTTTCCACTACCCCGAATAGCTTTAATTTTTTAACTGTTTTTTTAATTTAGTTAAACGTTCATCATATTCACCGAGCATACAATATGTATAGTGTACTTGACTGTTTTCACATGTTTTTTCAGTATTTTTTAACCATTGTGCCTGCTGATTTTTAAGTACATTATATTTTTGAATATTACTCTTTTTTACTTGATTAAAAATCGTTGTAATTTCAGACTTATACTTAGTAATAGCATAGTCACTACACTGCTCTACCACTCCGTTATTGATGTTACCACTCAAATCCAAGCAAATTGAATAGTAATCTACATTCTTTGCTTGGGTATTAAAACCCATTGTTATTAATAATAAAGCCAAAGCTACATTTTTATATTTCACAAGAATTCATCTCAACAATATTTTAGAATATCTAAATTATTTCATAAGAAATTTAGATAAAAATCTATCTAAATCAGTAATTAACGTATAATTTCCGTATCTTTCCTGCCATCCCTTTTCCAAAACTTCAATACAGTCTTGCTCTGTGAAAGGAATTTTATTTTCAAAAATCTTGATATTTTCAGGTAATACTTCTAATTTAAAAGAACTGACTTCAAATCCAAACTCACTTTCTACATCATCCCATGACCATTCTGAAAAATCGTCTTCATTTTTCAGAATTCTGTAAACTTGATTAATTCTTTTATCTAAAAGACCTGATTCAACCATTTTTTCTTTTAATTTAATTCTTTCCTCTTCTGTTAGATATTTACAATCCTTGTAATAACCAACAAAGAATAAATCACCATTACTATCCCTAGAAAAAAAGAAAATATTATGTTTTTCAGAAAATAAGCTAGAAACATCAGCCTTCAAATAGCCATAAACCTTACCATCAATTAATTCATTTTTATTGAAATTCCATGCTTCATGACCAATACCAAAATGAGAAATATAATTATCATTCCCTTTCTCAATTGCATATCCAGATATATCTGGTTTTTGATATAAATTTTCATTCCATGAAATTTTTTGGAGTAGATTAGCCACAGCATTATTCCTTTTTAAATACTTAATATATATAAATTAAAGCCATTATCTACTGTATATATATACTGTGCAACTGTCAGACTTTGAGAGAAAAATTTTCAAAAAATTAGCTAATTTTAGCTAAAGTCTGACAATTGACTTTTGTAAAAATATTACCTCATTTAACATAAAATCTCTTATGCGAAACTGGGTACAGCTTGTCTCGAAAGCTCATATTCTTGAATGGATCTTTTCAACTGATCAATAGGAAGATAGAACTTATCCTTAAAACCTAATTTTTTCATAAAAGCTTGGCAATCTGGATTTGGGCGTTCTACTTCTAAATATCCATATCCAAATTGCTGCCCAAAATGGCAAAGTTCCTTTAGTAGAGCTGTTCCATAACCATGTTTCTTTTTACGAAATCCAATGCGAGCAACAACAATGATTTTCTGATCATTAAGATCAGCCAAATCATACTTTCCGAATCGTAAATAGAGATCATTTTGACTCTTATTAAATGCAATAGTCACTACTGATCGAGGCTTCTTTTACATTAGCTCAAAAGATGAAACTTTCACCTTTGAATATCCTAATTTTTCCATAGCAAATTTTTGGACTAAACATGAGATCTCGTGCTGTTCTTCAAGTCCAATAAGTTCATCTTTTTTTGGTTGTTGGAATGATTCTGTATTCATTTTTTTACCTAGCAATAAAAATACTAAAAATTAAGGCAAGATGGTCAATATACCATTAGAAAACAGTAGTCATGAGTATTCGATTAGACCCAAAAAAATTGTATTTAGTTTTAGATCCTGATGACACAAAACGATGGTGTAAAGGAATGTCTAAAGATCCTCAATTTGCATATTTATCTGCTTATATTGGAGAGCCTCCAGAACTTCTAGCTGGACGGCTTTACATGAAGTTCATGCTAAATCCAGATGAGTTAAAACCAATTCTCCCCAAAATATTAAAGAAGAGTTATTACAAATAATTCCGTCGTTTTTAAACATCAAAACCGTCTACTTAAAGACGGTTTTTTTCTAATTTTAGAAAGAAAAATTCCGTTTCTATTTGAGAAACGCGGAAGCGTGCATTCCCTCCTGCTGTCGGAAAATGATAAACCTCTGCCTGTTCAGAATTTCAATCATTTTTAAGTGTCAAAGTTATGTGACAATACTGCTGATTGAACCGCTGTTGCCTATCCTATGTTAGAAAAAGTAATCGCTTTTCACCTTAATTTTTCTTCGTCATAACTAAGTCAAATCAGACAATTAAAATCCGCTATTTCAGTTTCTCCAAGAGAAACGAGTAAGCGTGCATTCCGATCTGCTGACCAGAAATGAAAAATCCAAAAACATCAAAACAGGGCTATCGATCTAAATTAGAATCGAGGAATTTTCTAAATCGCTATAAAACAGCCTAGAATCGCATTTAAGCGATTTTTTCGAAAAACAGGGAAATCTATGTAAACAGGGCTAAAAAGCCCAATAAACGCAAAATAGGCTTATTTAGAGTGAGAAATGCAACTAGGCTGAAAAAATTCTGTAAAACGAATAACAATTTTTATAAAGCAGTTTTCCATATCAGACTGATATTGAAAAAAACCGAACGAGTGTCTACGAGTGATAAAGCTTAATCAAAATTTCACCTAGCTTTTTCTCTGATTACAAGCTCCCTATCCATTAATCACTTTTATCTCAGAGCATCCCGAATGGGTGCGAACTGAATTAATTAACTTCTAGACGAGCGTAGCGAGCATAAAAAATTTATGAGCGAAGCGAATTCCGAGTTGCTTTTGATTTTTCTTAAAGTCATAACGAAATAGCTAAAAAATTGCCCCTCGAATCGAGCGTAAGCGAGATTCAATAGAGTTTGAGCGTAGCGAAAACATAGGGCAATTTTTCAAATTGTCTTTTTAATTATTTTTAAATATTTTAAATATTTTAGGTAGGCTGAAAGCCCTTAAAGACAAGGCTTTCAGCTCTTAAATATGAGGGATTGACTACTAACTATGAGGGATTGACTACTAACTATGAGGGATTGACTACTTAACTATGAGGGATTGACTACTAACTATGAGAGAATTATAGTACTCATAGTTAAGTTTTCGAAATAAAAATGATGAGTCCATCTAAAAAAGAACTAGTAGTTAAATCAAATCAAGTTATTGAGGCTTCATATCAACTCAGCTCAACAGAACAGCGTATTGTGTTAGCAGCTATTAGTAAAATTAGTCGGGCTGAAGACATTACAGATGATGAAATTTATCGCGTAACTATTGATGACTTAAAAAAACTTGGGGTTCATGAAAAAACAGCTTATAGAGATCTAAAAGATGGTGTAAACCGCTTATATGACAGATCAATTAATTTAGCTATTAATGATGAATCAATCAAAATGAGATGGATTCAATCTATACGATTTTTAGAAAGTAAAAGCGTTGTAGGAATTAGGTTTTCTAAAGAAATTTTACCTTTCATTTCTAATCTAAGTCGTGAATTTACTAAGTATTCATTATCTGACATTGCTGGTATGAGTAGTGCCTATGCTATTCGTATTTATGAGTTATTAAGCCAATACCGTTCAATAGGAAAACGGGAGATTTCCATCGAATCTCTAAGAAGTATGTTGGAGCTAGGAAAAAGATATCCATTATCTGCTGATTTAAAAAGATGGGTTATTGATACAGCTGTAGATCAAATCAATGAACATAGCCCTTTAAATGTATCTTACGAGCAAATAAAAACAGGCCGAAAAGTCACACACATTCAATTCACGTTTAAAGAAAAATCAAAAAATATTGAGCATAAACCTGAACAGAATGATTTTTATAAATTGACTGATTCACAAATTAATATGTTTGGTAATCAGCTTTCACGCTTACATGAAGTATCTCACCTAGCACAACAAGGTGAAAGTTATGACGACTTAGCTATCAAAATTAAAGATATGCTGCGAGATCCAATACAACAAAAACAACTTATTCCTCATCTTAAAAATTTAGGTTTTAAGGCATAAAGATCGACTGTATATGTAGCGGTTGACTGTTTGTTGATGTATCTTGGTTCACATAATAGACAACCAGAATTACAAGATGAAATCACTATCTGTTATTGAGCTTTCAAACCTGTATGGAATGACTCGTCAAGCCATTTATAAGCAAGTTAATAAAGGTAATTTAAGTAAGAATAGTGATGGTAAAATTGATCTTTCCGAAGCCATTCGAGTTTTTGGTGAACCCTCTAGAAATGTGAACAGTTCACAGACAACCGAAACACGAAAGTTGTCAGAAGTTCACCTACTAGAACAACAGGTTTACATTCTTCAAAAACAGCTTGAACAGGCGCATGAGCGTGAGCAGTTTCAACGCGAGGAATTAAAAGCCAAGAATGATCAATTACACGTTAAGGATGAACAAATCGAAGCGATACAACGATTATTAGAAGCTCCAAGAGCCTATACAACTAGGTCTATCGATTCAAAATCAGATACAGCAACAGACACTAGCTTAAAAAGTGAGTCGAACTATGATGGATTGACTACTCAAAAAAAAGAAACTCCTGTACAAACTGAGATCCAAACTCAGGCGAAAGATGACGGATTGACTACTCCGGAAAAAACAGAAAACAAGCGCATTCCTGTGCCTGAACACATTGAACCAGAGCCTGAGAAAAGAGGCTTTTGGAGCCGTTTTTTTAGACCCTATGATTAACCACGATTGTTTAACTGATATGAACAAAGTTGTAGAATATTGATCAAATAATAGGCGTGGAACGTGAAAAATCCTAAAAAAAACCCGAACAGTGATGCTCGGGCTATAAAATTTGAAATAAGTATATGAATTTCAAGGTAAATTATAACACGTTTCGTATAAGCTGTATTATGTTAATTGTAGGAACATTAAATAGTTTATATTATTTAGTACAAAAATTAGCAGCCTAAAGAAACTTAAAGGAATGTTATTTTCATAACATGGAGTTGTTGTGATGTTACAGGAAAGCTTAATTCAAGATTATCGAGGAAAGCCAATTCCTCAAGCACATAAAAATATCTCAATGGATTGGGATGAAATTAAGATTTGGTCTGATCAAGTATATATGCCTTATTCTGCACAACCTGTAGGTAAAGGTTTATTACCAGATTCAAGTATGCACTCCGTATCGGTCGCAGATATGATTGTGACTCGTTTTAAATATGGCATACCTGTTTATCTTGATAAATGGAATCAAGATAAAGGTCATATTATTCTTCTTACGACAATAGAGGGGCATGGTCAACATGCAATTGACTCCAAAAACTGGCAAACAACGCGTGTTGGTGAGTCTTTTATTGTAGATTGTAGCCGTACAGATGATTATGCTGTACATTTTGATCCACAACATTTACAGCTAAATTTGACGATTCCTCATGATGTATTAGCCCGTCTAGTGGTTGCAAACTATGGGCATGAAGCACCGCTTCATATGTGGCAGTTGAAAACTTTTTTTTGGTGGTCAGGATTCGAGTTGGCTATCATTATTGACCTATCTCAGCAGAAGTATTGCTGAAATTCCATTATCGCAATTAAAAAATAAAGCAGGCGAACACTTACAACAAATGATCGGCTTGCATATTATTAATGAATGGTCTATCAGGGCAAATGTCGATTTAAATAAGAACACGTGTATAACGCCCAAATACATAGAGCGTGCTGAACAATATATGCGGGAAAATTTACGTTCTAGCCCAACAGTTGAAGATATCTCAAAAGCTGTTGGTATAAGTATCCGAAGTTTATCAAATGGTTTTAAAAAATATCGACAGTCTAGTCCTGCTAAAGTCATGCGTGATATGCGTTTGACCTTAGTGAGAGAGGAGTTATTAAAGGCAACTTCAGAACAAACCGTTACAGAAATTGCTCTGGCATGTGGCTATCTGAATCTGGGAGATTTTTCTCGGAATTATTATCAGAGGTATAGTGAATTACCCTCACAAACCTTGAAAAAGTAAATTATTCCACGACGAATAACTACCGTTTTTCGATAGTAATTACCTGTTTTCGGTAGATGGAAAAACACGTTCTTTCTTAGACTAAAAAATAACTTCATTCAATATGAATGTAGTTATAGCTGGTAGTGTTCAAAAAACTGTGTCATTTCCTTAAACTGTTAAAAACAGGAATGATGCATTATGGCAACTACATTTGAT
>NZ_JALGQY010000056.1:0-6294 GCF_022809915.1 Acinetobacter lwoffii
ATCAAATGTAGTTGCCATAATGCATCATTCCTGTTTTTAACAGTTTAAGGAAATGACACAGTTTTTTGAACACTACCTTAAAATCAGAAATATCTTATCTCAATCACTTGAATGTGATTTGCTCAATGTACAAACATTAATGAATAATCAATTAAAATGTATAACGAAATTTGAAGATGGTAGTGAAGAAAATCAAATTATTTATTTAAAAAATTTAGCTATCGCTGACGAGCTACAAAAACTTTTAAATAGTGAGCTAAATAAATTTAAAAAAGCAGCCTAAGCTGCTTTTTGAATTACTTCTCTTTCGATTCAGGCGGCGTCATCCCAAACTGCAAATACGCCATATTGGTAGCAATACGACCACGCGCAGTTCGCATCACATAACCTTGCTGAATCAAGTAAGGCTCAATGACATCTTCCAACGTGCCTGAATCTTCTGCCATGGCTGCTGCGAGCGCTTCTACGCCAGCAGGGCCGCCATCAAAGCGCTCAAGAAGCATAGATAAATAACGACGGTCGAGTGTGTCTAAACCATCTTTATCGACTTTGAGCATGTCCAAAGCACGTTGGGCCATATCCTGATTGATTTCACCAGTGCCTTTGACCTGAGCATAGTCACGCACACGACGCAATAAACGGTTGGCAATACGCGGTGTACCTCGTGAGCGACGGGCAATTTCTTTTGCGCCATCTCCCGTCATAGGTACATCCATCAAATTGGCTGAACGTTTGACAATATGGGTTAAATCTTCAACCGAATAAAACTCTAAACGTTGCACGATTCCGAAACGGTCACGCAGCGGAGAGGTGAGTAGACCTGCACGTGTGGTTGCTGCAACAAGCGTAAATGGCGGTAAATCCAGTTTAATCGAGCGCGCAGCCGGGCCTTCACCAATCATGATGTCGAGCTGATAATCTTCCATCGCCGGATACAGGATTTCTTCAATTACGGGGGAAAGGCGGTGAATTTCGTCAATAAAAAGGACATCGCCTTCTTCCAGATTCGTTAGCATCGCGGCTAAGTCGCCGGCACGTTCCAGAACCGGACCAGAAGTTGACTTAAGATTGCCACCCATTTCTCGGGCAATAATATTGGCCAACGTTGTTTTACCCAGACCTGGCGGACCAAAAATCAAGGTGTGATCGAGGGCTTCTTCACGGCCGCGGGCTGCACCAATGAAAATTTCCATCTGCTCACGAACCACCGGTTGACCGATGTAGTCATCGAGGGAAGTTGGGCGGATGGCGCGATCGAAATGATCTTCGGGTTTTTCAGAACCACTGATGAGACGGTCTTGCATATCTATTAACTTAATCTCTTTATTGAAGCTGTTTGATGCTGCGGAAACAGCCTCAAATAATGATTTGTGTTTAGTTGCCATTGTGTAGGGGTTGTTTTACTTTTGAAAGATCAAAAGTAACAAAAATCTTTTGTTGAACTGAGGGTGTGTCCTACACCCCAGTTCAACGGGCGACATCCTTGTCGCCATACATTTATCAAATTTGGGTTGATGGTGGACTACGATTTATCTATTCATCGACTTTAATGCCGCGCGAATGATATCACTGGCTTCAGTAAATTCACCTTTGGCAGCATTCACCAGTTTTTGTGCTTCAGCAGGTTTATAGCCCAAGGACTGTAATGCAGCTTCCGCTTCAGCCACGGCTGAATTGCCCATAAACTGAATTTGTGGTGCAGTTGAATTACTTGGGGCAGCACCTGAAGCCATGGCTTTAAAGCGGTCACGCAATTCAATCATCAGGCGTTCTGCAGTCTTTTTACCCACTCCCGGAACTTTAACCAGAGTGTTGATATCTTCATGTTCAACGGTATGGATCAGCATTTCCACACTTAAAGTTGAAAGAATACCAAGCGCCATTTTCGGACCTACGCCGTTCACCTTTAATAAGGTACGGAAAATGGTTTTTTCCTGCGTATTGATAAAGCCATAAAGTAACTGGGCATCTTCACGAACAGCAAGATGGGTCCACAGGGTAATTTTCTGGCCTTTTTGCAACTGACAGAAAGTGGTTAAAGGGGTGTCAATCTCATAACCTACGCCGTTTACATTTAATAAAACAGTCGGTGCTTCCAGCGCCAGCACTTCCCCAATTAGGCATCCAATCATTTTTTATACATACTCAAATTTAATACAGGCATAGTAGTCAGCATTTTCGATAAAGGCAAAACTCTATCATTCAAATCCAGTGATTTTGCTGAGATTATCATCAGGCGCTCGTTCACATTAGAGTAACCCGGCTTTATTGCCATGCAGTTCCTGCGCCAGATTATAAGCCTGGTGATCAGAAAACTTGGAGACAATATCTAGCACCTGCATAATGTTGTCATAATGATCAGCACTAAACTGCGCACCCGAGCGTTTTAAAATAGCCATCAAACGCTGTTCCTTAAAGCTCAAGGTTTTGTGCGGTGTGGTCAGTGGAATAAAGGCATCCAGAATCGTTTGTAAACTTTGATGCGCGATAATTTCCAGACCGGCTTTTTGCGGATGTTCGAAGATCTTGTCTCGCGCCAGTTCTTTGGCCCGGTTAATGCCAATCTCAATGTCGGCACTACAATAACCCAGCAATGAGCCTTGCAATTGGCCCATCAGAATTTCCTGCTGATGTCGGGCAAAGGCCGTGGTGACTTCATCTACCAGACGTTTCATGACCCGGCCACGTAAGGCGGCAATTTTTTGTTGCCAGGTGGTATTAGGCAGATTGATTTCTTCAGGCGTGCCATATTCTCCCAGCAAGTTCAGGAAAACTGGCTCGACTTCGGCATAGCTGAGCATATTCAAGCTGATGCCATCTTCCAGATCAATCAGGGCATAGCAGATATCATCCGCAGCTTCGAGCAGATAGGTCAGCGGATGACGACAATAATGATATTCACCGAGCTGAATCAAACCCAACTGTTCAGCAATTTCCTGCAAAATCTCTTTTTCAGACTGGTAACAACCAAATTTTGGACGTCGACTGGCCGGGGTGTTACCAGTCGGGTCAATGGCCTCAGAGAGCCATGGGTATTTAAGATAGGCACCAAGTGTGGCATAAGTCAGGCGCATGCCGCCATCATAGGGATGGTAATCGATCTTGGTCAGCAGGCGCAGGCCTTGGGCATTGCCTTCAAACTGGCGTACATCGGCTTCCTGTTCAGGACTCAAATCTTTTAAAAAGTCGGTATGTGATGCATCGTCAAACCATTCCCGAATGGCGTATTCACCGGCATGACCAAAAGGCGGGTTGCCAATATCATGTGCCAGACAGGCAGCCTGAATGATGGCACCGACATCAGCCGGAGAAATCCAGGCAGGTAAATTATCTTTGATTTTTTCGGCAGCCAGCATACCCAATGAACGCCCAATACAGGAGACTTCTAGTGAGTGGGTTAAACGGGTATGAATACCATCGTGCTGGGTCAATGGATGGACTTGGGTTTTGCGGTTTAACTGCCTGAAGCTTTGCGAAAAAATAATACGGTCATAATCTTTATGGAACGGGCTGCGTGCCAGTTCAGTGCTCTGCTTTTTACTACCAATCCGAACTGTCGAAAGCAGTTCTAACCAACGCATTTGAGTCATTTATCATTATTCAGTGATCCACTATTTGCATCATGCCAAAAAACTAGCTCCTGCACTAGGGCAGTGCGACATGAATTGTCATGCTGCCTATTGTTATTTCAGTCAGCTGGAAAAGACTGAGATTAAAAATCGAAATCATCAAATGAACAATAAAAAAGCAGACTCAATGGTCTGCTTTTTGTTTAGGATGAAGAATCAAATTAGCTCTTCGCCATTTTTCTTGGCCTGTTGTGTGTCTTTATAGACATTCAGGCAAATCGTGAACAAGACCAGGCTTGCCACCAATGGCCAAAAAAGTACATATAGGGTCAATAATTGACTTGTCATCTGAAATCTCCTTATTTACTTTTCTCAGATAGCTGGTGAAATTCAATCACCATCTTGTTGATTTGCTTAAAATCAAATTTTTCTTTGCTGTAGAGTAGCGTCAACACAGTACATACCAGCGCACTACTGCCATACGCTGTCAGTGAGCTTAACAAGGTGCCGTATTCACGCAAGAAGCCGATGGTCCATGGCATGAAGCCAATACTGGCCAATATGCCAACGACCAGACCCACTTTCTTGCCGAAGAAACCAAAGGTCATCAAACCCAGCACCACACCAATCCCCAGGGTCGCAACGAGTTCAAAGCCAAGTGCGATCAATCCCTGAATCGGAAGCCATTCAAAACGTACTATCAGAAAGCTGAAAAATGCGAGGCCCACTGACCAGTTAAAGGCCCGGGCATTCACCTTGTCCCAATACAGGCTGACAATCACCGGGAATACAATAGAACCCCAAAGCGCACCCACAAAAATCAGCATCGACAAAATGTCAAACTTCAAGGTGGCAATCACAATCCCCAGCATGGTGGCAACGATCATGGTCATACGGCCAATAAACAGCATTTTCTTTGGATCAGGACGGTTTTTCGCAATCTGTTTGCCATAAATGTCCGTCATGACAATCGCAGACAGGGCAGACAGATCCGAGTCAGCGGTAGAAGACAATGCTCCAATCACCATGATGAATAACAGCGCGACCATAAATGGCGAAAGATAAGTCGCTGCCATTTGCGGAATCAGGTTATTCAGGTTGCCATCAATGGGTTGAATACCTGCAAATAGCGCCAGTAATCCAAGCATGCCTAGACCAATGACAATTGCAGCATAACCAATGGTTGCAGTGATAAAACTCGGTTTGATCAGGTCTTCACGGACTGCAAACAGGCGCTGGGCAATGGTCTGATTACCAATCGCGTAGGCCAATACGGCAACAAAAAACGGCGCGCCTTGTTCCAGAAAGGCTGTTTTAGAGAAAAAATCCAGCTGTTCCGGTTGCAGGTTATGAATCCCGCTTTGAAACAGGGAAGGTCCGCCTAAGGTAAAGAACAAGGTTGGAATAATGATCACAGCCGCGACAATCATCGCCACCAGTTGACCAAAATCGGTAAACACCGAAGAACGGAACCCCGACCAGAGGGTATAGGACAGCACACCGATGCCGGTAATCAGCACGCCATGGATAAAGCTTAAAGGAGATAAAATCTCAACCAGTGCCCCGGCGGCAGTAAAGTTCACCATCAGGCTGATCACGCTACCCACAATATTGGAACCCGCCAGAATCATCTGGCTTTGGTTACCGTGCCGAGCATGCATGATTTCTGCCAAAGTATGTGCATTAGGTGCCAGTTCACGAAAGCGCTTGCCAAAGGGATAGATAAATAAAATCATCAGCGCACCCCATAAACCATAGTGGAGGGCACCGGAAACGCCGTATGTATATCCGGATGAAGCCGCTGCATAAAATGATGCGGCCCAAATCCAGGTGGCGGTCATACTGGCTGCAGACATTCCAAATCCGATGGAGCCATTCGAGACCATGTAGCCATCGACATTTTCATTTTTCTGTTTAATACATAACGATAGTAGAAAGGTGATGCCATAGAAAAGCACCATCAATAGTACAGTTGCTGTACTAGTGAATTGAAACATACATACTCCTTAAGCGGGTCACCTTTTGTTCTTGAAAATTAAATCATTGGTAACAGATTAAGGCTCTAAAATAGACAGAGCAGTGAAGCTATAGAACATCAAAAAATTAGTGTCCGAATATAGAATTTATATTCATCTCTACAGCAGAAAGGAAAAACCATTGCCAGGCCCAGAATTTGGACAATTCCTCAGCAATTCGGCTAGAGCTTAACATAAAATCATCAAATTTACTGATGAAGTGTCTATTTGGTAAGATTCTTAGCTGATATAGACGTGTGGGCCTGTTATTCTGTTAGTTGAATAAAAAAGAAAATTTTCTATATTTTTTCAGCAATTACAAATATTTATTTTAAACTTTTCGAGTTAAATAAAACCTGAGAATACGGATTAAATAAAAAAGGTAACAAAATTTTATTATTAGGGTGTGTTGACACTTTTAGTTTAAAAAAATAGCGAAGTAGTAAAATCAAATCGCCAAACCCAATTTTACTATTCGCTATGCCTCGTACCATGCTGACAGATCAACACTGGCAAAAGTTGAAAGTTATTCTGCGTAATTTATCCATTCACCACAACTCAAATTTACGCAATTTTATTGAAGCTATTCTCTATAGAATTAGAACAGGCTGTCCGTGGCGAGATATTCCTTGCTGTTTTGGTCATTCAAACTCTATTTTCAAACGTTTTAATCGTTGGTCAAGCAGCGGTAAGTTACTTAGATTATTCAA